>NZ_MEGA01000005.1:3481-45718 GCF_001725695.1 Microbacterium sp. SCN 71-21 | reverse complement strand
GTGATCGCGTAGGAGAGCAGCGGGATCGGGTAGGTGTCGGCGGTGAGCTTCGAGTAGTCGAAGACCTGCGACAGGTCGCCGGCCACACCGTTGGACTTGGTGGTCGCCGCGACCGCGAAGGTCTTGGAGACGGCCTCGGCCGAGTACGAGATGGCGGTGCCGCTCTGGATGATCGAGGCGGCGGTCAGCGAGCCGATGCCCGAGTGGTCGGCGTAACCGATGGTGCCGTTGCCCGACTTGACGGCGCCGACGACGCCCGAGGTGCCCTTCTGGAGCGACACGTTGCCGGTGATCGGCCATGCCGAGCCCGCCTTGTGCGTCCACACCGACGGTGCGGTGCCCACGAGGTAGTTGGTGAAGTTCTGGGTGGTGCCGGAGCCGTCCGAGCGCGCGACCGTCGTGATCGGGCCGGCGGGGAGGGCGGTGCCGTTGTCGGCGGTGATGGCCGGGTCGGACCAGTCGGTGATCTCCAGCGCGAAGATCTTGGCGATGGTGGTCGCGCTGAGCTTGAGGCTGGTGACGCCCGAGATGTTGAAGATGATCGCGACACCGTCGAGGTAGATCGGCAGGTTCACGCCGCCCTCGGTGCACAGGGCAGCCGACTTGGTGGTCTCGTCGGCCGACAGCGGAGCGTCGGAACCGGCGAAGTCGTAGGCGCCGTTGAGCCAGTTGGTGCGGCCGCCACCGGAGCCCTGCGACTTGTCGTAGTTGATCGTGACGTTCTTGTTGGTGGCGTTGTAGGCGGTGATCCAGGCGGTCTCCGCGTTGGCCTGCGCGCTCGAGCCACCGGCGGTGATGGTGCCGGAGAGCGTCGTGTCGATGGTCGAGGTCACGCCGGCGGCCGAGGCCGACGCCGAAGCGCCGCCGTTCGAGCCCGACGACGAGCAGCCTGCGAGTGCGATCGCGGCAACGGCGGCGAAGGCGCCGACCTGCGCAATGCGGGTGATCTTCACTGTGGAATCCTCACGTTTATCGGGTGTGCCCGGTGCATGGGCACGCCTGACGGTAAACGTCGGCCCTTAAGCGACGGCGGTGCACAGGTGAACAACGGGTGAACGTGGCCTGTGCGCCCGCCGCCCGCATCAGAGTGCGGGGGTGTGCGTCTCGATCGCCGCGATGCCGGCGCCGGGGTTCGTCGCGGACAGGTGCACGACCGAGAATCCGCCCACGGGGAGCGCCGATGCGCTGCCGAGGTAGGCGCCCCGCAGCGTGCCCGTCGCGAGTGCGAGCTCGGCGAGAATGTCGGGGAGCACGGGGCCGTGGCTGCAGAGCACCGCGGGCTTGCGGGAGCGCACCCGCTTGCCGATGACCGTGCGGGCGTCGCTGCGCCCCTCCTCCCAGAGGTCTTGGCTGATGAGGGGCGTCGTGCGCACGTCGCGCTCGAGGGCGGCGGCGAGCGGCGCGACGGTCGCGAGGCAGCGCACCGCCGGACTCGAGACGATCCGTCGCACCCCAAAGCTGCGCAGCGGCCCCACGAGCGCCTCGGCCTGGCGCGCGCCGCGGTCGGTGAGGGGTCGGTCGGCGTCCTCGCCCTTCCAGCTCTCGCGAGCGACGGCCTTCGCGTGGCGCAGGGCGATGACGGGGAAGGTCTGCAGCACGCCGCGATCGACGAAGTCGAGGAACTTCGTGACGATCTCGACGTCGACCGGGTAGCTGAGGTATCCGAGCGCGCGCTTCGGGGTGACCCACTCGAGCGCCGCGATCTCCTTGTTGGGCACGAACGCGCTCGCGCGGATCGCGGCATCCGTCGCCTCTGCCGCCCAGTAGTGCACGACCTTCTCGCGCCGGCTCGGCAGGTGGTAGCGCGAGACGCCGACGGGCACGCCGAGCGCGACCTTGATGCCGGTCTCCTCGAAGATCTCGCGCACGGCCGTCTCCAGCAGGCTCTCTCCGGGGTCGAGCTTGCCCTTGGGCAGGGTCACGTCGCGGTACTGCGTGCGATGGATGAGCAGGATGTGCAGGCGCCCCTCGACGAGGCGCCACACCACGCCGCCGGCCGCGTAGACGGTCGTCGTCATCGGGTCGCGCGCGGACGACGTCGCTTCTGCACGGCGGTCATCGTCGCCTCTTGGAGATCGAGCAGGGGCTTGCCCTCGGCGTCGCGGCTGCGCCGCGTCCAAACGCCGTCCCCGCCGAGCCACCAGGAGCTGGTCGACTCGCTCATGGCGAGGTCGAACAGGTCGGTGAGCTCGGTGAGCTGGGCGGGCGCCGTGACGCGCACGAGCGCTTCGACCCGGCGATCGAGGTTGCGGTGCATCATGTCGGCGCTGCCGATGTACACCTGCGGGTCGCCGCCGTTCGCGAACGCGAAGATGCGGGAGTGCTCGAGGTAACGCCCCAGGATCGATCGGACCGTGATGTTCTCGCTCATCCCCTCGACGCCCGGCTTGATGCTGCAGATGCCGCGCACCCACACCTCCACCGTCACGCCCGCGTTGCTGGCCTGGTAGAGCGCATCGATGATCTGCTCATCGACCATCGAGTTGACCTTGATGCGCACCGACGCGGGCTTGCCCGCGAGGGCGTGCCGACGCTCGCGGTCGATGAGGCGCAGCAGCCCCTTGCGAAGGTGCAGGGGTGCGACGAGCAGGCGCTTGAACTTCTTCTCGATCGCGTACCCGCTGAGCTCGTTGAACAGACGCGTGAGGTCGCCGCCGACCTCGTCGCTCGCGGTGAACAGGCCGAAGTCCTCGTAGATGCGGCTGGTCTTCGGGTTGTAGTTGCCGGTGCCGACGTGGCTGTAGCTGCGAAGCACCCCGCCCTCCTCGCGGATGACGTGCACCAGCTTGCTGTGGGTCTTCAGCCCGACGAGACCGTAGACGACGTGCACGCCGGCCTTCTCGAGCTTGCGCGCCCAGATGATGTTGTTCGCCTCGTCGAAGCGCGCCTTCACCTCGACGAGCGCGAGCACCTGCTTGCCCGCCTCCGCCGCGTCGATGAGCGCCTGCACGATGGGGCTGTCGCCCGAGGTGCGGTAGAGCGTCTGCTTGATGGCGAGCACCTGGGGGTCTTTCGCCGCCTGCTCGAGGAAGGCCTGCACGCTCGTCGCGAACGACTCGTAGGGGTGGTGCACCAGCACGTCGCCCTTGCGGATCGCCGCGAAGATGTCGGGGCGCTCGTTGTTGTCACCGGGCTGGAACGCGATCGCGGTCGTCGGCACGTGGGGTGCGTATTTGAGGTCGGGGCGGTCGATCTTGGACAGGTCGAACAGGCCGCGAAGATCGAGCGGCGCGGGCAGCCGGTAGACCTCCTGCTCGGTGATGTCGAGCTCGCGCAGCAGCAGGTCGAGCGTGACCTCGTCCATGTCGTCGGCGATCTCGAGGCGGATCGGCGGGCCGAAGCGGCGCCGCATCAGCTCGGCCTCGAGGGCCTGGATGAGGTTCTCGGTCTCGTCCTCCTCGATCACCACGTCCTCGTTGCGGGTGAGTCGGAAGGCATGGTGGTCGACGATCTCCATGCCCGGGAAGAGGTCGGCGAGGTGGTTGGCGATGAGGTCTTCGAGAGTGAGGTAGCGCACGCGCTCACCCGGCACCTCGACGAAGCGCGGCAGCATCGGCGGCACCTTCAAGCGCGCGAACTCCTGGCGTCCGGTGCGGGCGTTGCGCACCCGGATGGCGAGGTTGAGGCTGAGGCCGGAGATGTAGGGGAACGGATGCGCCGGGTCGACGGCGAGCGGCATGAGCACCGGGAACACGTGGGCCTGGAAGTACCCGTAGAGCCGGCCCTTGTCGGCGTCGCTGAGATCGTCCCAGCTGACGATGTCGATGCCCGACTCGCTGAGGGCGGGCTTGACGTGGTCGTTCCAGGCGCGTGCGTGCCGCACCTGCAGCGCGTGGGCGGCGGCGGAGATGTCGGCGAGCACGTCGATGGGCGCGCGTCCGACGTTCGTCGGCACGGCGAGCCCGGTCATGATGCGTCGCTTGAGCCCGGCGACGCGCACCATGAAGAACTCGTCGAGGTTCGAGCCGAAGATCGCGAGGAAGTTGCTGCGCTCGAGCACGGGCAGCGCCGGGTCCTCGGCGAGCTCGAGCACACGCTGGTTGAACGAGAGCCAGCTCAGCTCGCGGTCGAGGTAGCGGCCCTCCGGAAGCTCGGCGACGGACTCCTCGACGATCTCGTCGAAGTCGTCGTCATCCGAGTCGCCCAGACCAGCGTCGAGCACATCCTGATCCATCACCTCTTCATCATGTCAGCAGGAGGTGACGCCCGTGTGAACGGTTTTCCGACGGGCCGTCCGAGCGGGACGCGGCGGATCGTGAGCGGATGCCGCGGCTACGCGCGGGCGCCCGGCGCCGTCGCGGGCAGCTGGTCGTCTTCGTACACGTTGAAGCGGTACCCGACGTTGCGCACCGTGCCGATGAGCTGTTCGAGGTCGCCGAGCTTCGCGCGCAGACGCCTCACGTGCACGTCGACGGTGCGGGTGCCGCCGAAATAGTCGTAGCCCCAGACTTCGCTGAGCAGCTGCTCGCGCGTGAACACCCGCGACGGGTGGGTCGCGAAGAAGTGCAGCAGCTGGAACTCCTTGTAGGTGAGATCGAGCGGCTTGCCGTGCACCTTCGCCGAGTAGGAGGATTCGTCGATCGTGATGCCGGAGGTCTGGATGCGCGAGGAGACCTGATCCTTGGAGAGCCGGCCGATCGCGAGGCGGATGCGCGCATCGACCTCGGCGGGTCCGGCGGTCACGAGGATCACATCATCCACTCCCCAGTCCGTCGAGACGGCGGTGAGTCCGCCCTCGGTCACGATGAGGATGAGCGGAGCGTCGAGTCCGGTCGTCGTCAGGATCTTGCACAGCGACTTCGCGCCGACGAGGTCGGATCGCGCGTCGACGAACACCACGTCCGCGCTCGGCGCGTTCACGAGCTGGGCGGGCTCGGCGGGGATCTGCCGGGTGCGGTGGCTCAGCAGCTCGAGGGACGGCAAGATGGGCGTACTGCCCTGCGCCGAACTCAAGATGAGCAGCTGTGCCATGCAACCTCCCGGCCCTGCGGCCACGTGTGCCCCAATCCTAGGCGCTTCGAGGGCGCGGCTCGCGCGGGCGTCCGCCGTGCGGGATGCGCGCGTGAGCGCGCGTGGGTGAGAATGATCGCGTGAGCTCTCCCGAACTGGCGCCGCCCCGCTCGACCGCGGGCATCGTGACCGTGTGGGTCGTGGCCCTCGTGGCGGGCATCGTGGTGTCCGTCCTCGCGCCGGACGGCTGGCGTTCCGCGGGGATCGCGTTGGTGCTGGCCGGATGCCTCGTGCTGTCGTTCGTCGTGCAGCTCGTCGGCGGACGTCCGCACCGGTTCATCCAGCGCATGGCGATCAGCGTCGCCGGGAGCTTCCTCATCCTGGGCGCGGTAAGCCTGGTCGTCGCGATCGTCGCCGTCTTCCCGTAACCAGGGCGCGGCCGGGTGCGAAGGGGGCGACTAGACTGGGCGGCATGGATCTCGTCGCGCTCGAACTGTTCTTCGTGGGCCTTCTCGGACTCGCGTCGCTGGCCATCGTCTTCGTGTCGGGCGTGGTGCTGAAGAACCTCTTCCGCGGCCAGCGCTGACGGAGTCGGTCGTGATCGACATCCCGACCGAGCTCCCCGCCGACCTGGTGCCATTGTCGTGGCTCATCGGAGCCTGGCAGGGCACGGGTGTCATCGACTACGAGGCATCCGGTCATCGTTTCGAGGGCGAGTTCGAGCATCGCGTGACGTTCGCCCATGACGGCGGCGATGCGCTGACTTACACCGCGCACGCGTGGCTTCTGCAGGGCGAGACCCGCGTGCCGCTCGTGGCCGAGACCGGGTTCTGGCGGCTCTCGCGACCCGCGACCGACGGCGACGCCGGGCCGGGGCTGCTGCCGCCGACCGCGCTCACCGAGCCCCGAACGGCCGACGACGTGGAGGTCCTGCGCACCCCCGAAGGCGGGTTCCCGATCGAGGTGGTGCTCGCGCACGCCGACGGCATCAGCGAGCTGTACCTCGGACAGATCCGCGGACCGCGCATCGACATCGCGACCGACGCTGTCGTGCGCGGAGCGGGCGCGAAGCACTACGCCGCCGCGACCCGCATGTACGGGCTCGTCGACGGCCACCTGCTGTGGGCATGGGATGTCGCGGCCCTGGGCACCGAGCTGTCCTCGCACGCGTCGGCGCGGCTCGCCAAGGCCGACGCATGAGCGCCGACTGGTCGCAGGTGCCGGCGGCGGTGCTCGACGAGGCGGGCGTGCTGCAGCACGTCGGCAGCCCCCTGCGGGAGCAGCGCACCCTGCGCGACGGCCTCGCCATCGTCCCTCGTGCCGACCGTCGGGTGCTCGCCGTTCCCGGTGAGGACCGACTCAGCTGGCTCGACTCGATCTCGACGCAGGCGTTGAAGACCCTCGCGCCGGGTGAGAGCAGCGAGCTGCTCGTGCTCGACCCGCAGGGGCACGTGGAGCACGCGGCATCCGTTCTCGACGACGGCGAGACCACGTGGCTCATCGTCGACGCGGCCGATGCCGAGCCCCTGCTGACGTTCCTGCTGCGCATGCGGTTCCGGCTGCGCGTCGCGCCCCGTGATGCGAGCGACGAGTTCGCCGTGATCGGATGCCGCGCCCCCGCGCTCGCGCACCTCGAAGCCGCGTCGCCGGCGGGCGTGCGTCTCGTGTGGCGCGATCTGTGGCCGGAGATCGGCATCGGCGGTGTCGGCTACGCGGCCGACGAGGATCATCCGGGCCACGGCTACGGCGCGATCGAGGTGCTCGTCACCCGGGAGACCGAGGCCGCGCTCGTTCGCGCTGCGGCGGCCGGCGAGATCGCCGTCGCGGGCGTGCTCGCCGCCGAGGCGCTGCGCATCGCCGCCTGGCGGCCCCGGTGGGCGGCCGAGATCGACGAGCGCACGATTCCGCACGAGCTCGACTGGCTGCGCACCGCGGTGCATCTCGACAAGGGCTGCTACCGCGGGCAGGAGACGGTCGCGAAGGTGCACAACCTGGGGCATCCTCCCCGCCGGCTCGTCTCCGTGCAGCTCGACGGCAGCGACGCCGTGCTTCCCGCGGCGGGAGCGGAGGTGCGCGTCGGTGACGCCGTCGTCGGGCGTCTCACCTCGGTGGCACAGCACGTCGACGACGGTCCGATCGGGCTCGCGGTGGTGAGCCGTCGCGCCGACGTCGCCACCCCGGCGACGGTGGACACCCCCGACGGACCCGTCGCCGCCGCACTCATCGAGATCGTCCCGCGGGACGCGGGGGCCGCGGCATCCGTGCCCCGCCTCACCCGGCTCTCGCGCCGCACGTGAGCGGCGAGCCGCCGTCGATCACCGCACCGATCGCGGTGGGCTGGCGGGCCCGACTCGATCCCGCTCCCGCGCTTCACCGCGTGCGCGGCTCCCTCGTGCCGATCACCCAGATCGTGGTCGCTGTCGTGGTGTCGTTCTCGGTCGCGCATTTCGGCATCGGGCATGCCGCGCCGCTCCTGGCGGCGACGGTGCCGATCTCGAGCCTCGGCCTCGTGCGCGACGCGCGCCCGCGGCTCGTGCTCGAGACGGTCGTGGGGATGCTGTTCGGCATCCTGGTGTCCGAGCTCATCGTGCTCGTGGCCGGGATCGGCTGGTGGCAGCTGGCGATCGCGATGTTCGTCGCCATGGCGATCGCGCGCTTCATCTCACCGCGGCCGGGGTTCGCGATCGCGGCGGCGACGCAGTCGGCGATCGTGATGATCCTGCCGATCACGGTGCCGTTCACCCGGCTGCTCGATGCGGCGGTCGGCGGCGCGGTGGCGCTGCTCGTGACCGCGCTCGTGCCGCGCAGCACCCGCCGCACCGAGCTCGCCGACGCGCAGGCGACGTTCGCGGGGTTCACCGCGGCCGTCGACACGGTCGTCGCGGGACTTCGCGCCGGCAGCCGTGAGCGCGCCGACCGTGGGCTCGAGAAGGCGCGCGCGTTGGGCGGCGCGATCTCCGCCTGGGGCGCCGCACTCGAGTCGAGCGCGGAGATCGCCCGGATCTCGCCGTTCCTGCGACGCCAGCGGGAGGAGATCGCCCGCCATGCGCGGGTGCAGCGCGCCATGGACCTCGCGATCCGCAACCTCCGCGTCGTCGCCCGGCGCTCCGCCTACCTCGTCGACGACGGGATGCCGCGCCCGCTGGCCGCGGACGTGCTCGCCGAGATCTCGACGGCGGCGGGGCTGGTGCGCCTCGCGCTCGACGACATCTCGTACGAGCCGGCCGCGCGCGACGTGCTGCGGGCGGTCGCGGGGCGCCTCGACCCCGCCGCGCTGCTGCCCGACGCGGCCCTGGGCGACCACAACCTGCTGGCGTCGCTGCGCCCGCTGCTGGTCGACCTGCTCGTCGCGACCGGCATGCCCGAGGCCGACGCCCGCGGCGCGATCCCGCGCATCTGACGTCGTCAGCGAGCGGATGCCGCGGGCGCCACAGCCGACCACGGCACCGTGACCTCGCCCAGCCGCCAGCGCGAACGCGCGAGCAGGGGAGTGCCCGAGCGCGCGAGCGCGTCGAGCGCGGCCCGCCAGCGCTGCTCGGCGCTGAAGGTCGCGAGCGGTGCCGCACGCGTCCACTCGCGGTCGAGCGCGGCGAACAGGGCGTGCACCGCCTCGCCGGGAACGTTGTGGTGGATCAGCGCCTTCGGCAGGCGCTCGGCGGCGATCGACGGTGCCTCGAGTCCGGCGAGGCGCAGCGAGATCGTGAGGGTGCGGGGGACGGCGTCCGCGCCGAGCTCGACCCACGTGCACACCCGGCCGATCTCGTCGCACGTGCCGTCGACGACGACGCCGCGCGGGTCGAGCCGGGACGCCATGAGCGACCAGGCGGCCGCGACATCCGCCTCGTCGTACTGCCGCAGCACGTTGAACGCGCGGATGACCGCGGGCGGCCGCGGGGCCCGCGCCTCGAAGCCGCCACGGGCGAACGAGACCCGCGCATCGGCGGGGAACGAGGTGCGTCCCGCCCGCACCGCGGCGAGCTGCGCGTCGGCGCGCGCCACGCGCTCCGGATCGATCTCGATGCCGAGCACCTCGACACCCGGATGCGCCCGCCGCAGCCGCGACTCCAGCTCGAACGCGGTCACCCCGCTCGCCCCGAAGCCGAGGTCGACGACCAGGGGTTCCTCGACCTGCCGCAGCGCCGGATGCCCCGCGATCCAGCGGTCGACGCGCCGCAGCCGGTTCGTGCCGGTCGTGCCGCGCGTCGCGTGCCCCACGGGCTTCGCGGACGGGCTCATCCGACCATGATCGCAGGCCGGGGAGGGGCATCCGCGCTCGATATCATGGGGGCATGACCGCGCCTTACACGCTGATCCTGCTCCGCCACGGGCAGAGCGAATGGAACGAACTGAACCTCTTCACCGGCTGGGTCGATGTGCGCCTGACCGACCAGGGCAAGGCCGAGGCCGCGCGCGGCGGGCGACTCCTCGCCGAGGCCGGCATCCTCCCCGACGTGCTGCACACGTCGCTGCTGAGCCGCGCCATCCAGACCGCGAACATCGCCCTCGACGCCGCCGACCGCCTCTGGATCCCGGTGACCCGCTCGTGGCGCCTCAACGAGCGTCACTACGGCGCCCTGCAGGGCAAGGACAAGGCCGCGACGCTCGCCGAATACGGCCAGGAGCAGTTCATGCTGTGGCGCCGCTCGTTCGACGTGCCGCCGCCCCCGCTCGCCGACGACGACGAGTTCAGCCAGGTTGACGACCCGCGCTACGCCGGTATCGACGGCGACGTGCCCCGCACCGAGTCGCTCAAGCTCGTCATCGACCGCCTGCTGCCGTATTGGCACGAGGCGATCGTCCCCGACCTCCGCGCCGGCAAGACGGTGCTCGTCACCGCCCACGGCAACTCGCTGCGCGGACTCGTGAAGCACCTCGACGGCATCAGCGACGCCGACATCGCCGAGCTCAACATCCCCACCGGCATCCCGCTGGTCTACCGCCTCGACGAGAACCTCGTGCCCCTCGGCCCGGGCGAGTACCTCGACCCCGAGGCTGCCGCCGCCGGTGCCGCCGCGGTCGCGAACCAGGGCAACAAGTAAGCGACACGAAGGGGGCGGATGCCGCGGCATCCGCCCCCTTCGTCGTGTTCGCGCTCAGTCCTCGATGGAGTCGGCGGTCCAGTCGCCCGTGGCGAGGTAGACCATCTTCTTCGCGATCGAGACCGCGTGGTCGCCGAAGCGCTCGTGGTAGCGGCTCGCGAGCGTGGCGTCGATCGTCGCCGACGCCTCGCCCTTCCACGAGTCGCTGAGCACCTTCTCGAAGACGCTGACGTGCAGCTCGTCGAGCTTGTCGTCCTCGTTGCGGATGGCCTCCGCGAGGGCGAGGTCGCGCGTCTCGAGCAGGGTGGTGAGCTTGCGCGCCAGGTCGACGTCGATCTCGCCCATCTTGGTGAACGTGCTCTTCAGGCCCTTGGGGATCGCACGGTCGGGGAAGCGCATGCGGGTCAGCTGCGCGATGTGCTCGGCGATGTCGCCCATGCGCTCGAGCGACGCGCTGATGCGCAATGCCGAGACGACCATGCGCAGGTCGGTGGCGACCGGCTGCTGGCGGGCGAGGATGTCGATCGCGAGCTCGTCGAGCGCGACCGCCTTCTCGTCGATGATGGTGTCGTTGTCGATGACCTCTTCGGCCAGGGCGACGTCGCTCGTGCCGAACGCCGTCGTGGCCTTCTCGATGGCTTCGCCGACAAGGCCGGAGATCTCGACGAGACGCTCACGCACCTCATCGAGCGACTGCTGGAATACCTCGCGCATGGATGTTGACCTTCCTGTCGGGGAGGGGCGGCGCGGGGCCGCAACCCGCCCGATTGTCGTCACCGAAGGTTAACGATCGGTTCCCGACGCATGAATAATCCCATGTCCTCGCCCGGGACGGCGCGAGACGGGCCGGTGGGATGTTTCCGAGCGTTCTACTCTGGGACACATGCAGGACACGCCGCTGGCGCTGCTCGCGCTCGCCACCGGAGTGGTCATCGGGGGCGTGATCGCCGCGCTCATCGCCGTCGCCATCAGCGCACGTCGCCGTGCGTTCGAACAGGCGTCGCTCGACGTGCCGCCCGGTATCTCCGACGTGCTGGCCGCCATGGACGACGCCGCCGTCGTGGTCGACGGCGGCGGCACCGTGCGCGCTGCGTCGCTCGCGGCCGCGGCGTTCGGCATGCGGGTGGACGACCACCTGGTCGATGAGACCCTCCGCCGCCTCGCGCGCTCGGCCCGCGAGGCCGGGGCGTCCGCGGCATCCACCCTCACGATCCGCCGTGCGGCGCCGCCCGCTGAGGAGCGCCTGGTGTCGGCCCGTGCCACGCAGGTATCGCCCCGGCTCGTGCTGATGGTGATCCGCGACATCACCGAGCGCGAGCGCGTCGAGCAGATGCGCCGCGATTTCGTCGCCAACACGAGTCACGAGCTGAAGACGCCGGTCGGCGCTGTCACGCTGCTCGCAGAGGCCATCGAATCCGCCGCGGAGGACCCGGACCAGGTGCGCAACTTCGCGGGCCGGCTCTCGGCGGAGGCCGCCCGGCTCGCCTCGCTCACCTCGCGCGTCATGAACCTCTCGCGCCTGCAGTCGGCGGACGAACTCAGCGAGCGGCGCGACAGCTCGGTCGACAGCATCATCACCTCGGCGATCGAGGCCAACGCGACGTCGGCGGATGCCGCCAAGGTGACCCTCGTCCGCGGGGGCGAGCGTGGCATCTACGTGCACGGCGACTCGCAGGTGCTCGCCGAGGCCGTCAGCAACCTGATCTCCAATGCGATCGCCTACTCACCGGCCGGGTCGAGCGTGGGCATCGGCGTCAAACGCGTCGAGGGAACGGTCGAGATCGCCGTCGCCGACCGCGGCATCGGGATGTCGCCCGAGGACCAGGAGCGCATCTTCGAGCGCTTCTTCCGCAGCGACCAGGCGCGCTCCCGCCGCACCGGCGGCTCAGGGCTCGGCCTCGCGATCGTCAAGCACGCCGTGCAGCGCCACGGCGGCGAGGTGCGCGTGTGGTCGCGTCTCGGTCGCGGTTCGACCTTCACCATTCAGCTGCCTGCTGTCGCCCCGCCCGCCGATGCCCCTCTCGATCGCGGAGCGGGCGTCGCCGGGGTGCGCACGCCCGCACGCCCCGAGCCGGTGGCCGCCTGGACACCCCCGTCGAACGGAAAGAAGAAATGACCCACGTGCTTCTCGTCGAGGACGAGCCCGACCTCGCCGACCCGCTCGCGTACCTGCTGCGACGGGAGGGCTTCGAGGTGGAGATCGCCGAGGACGGCCAGGCCGCGCTCACCGCGTTCCGCGAGCGCGCCGCCGACATCGTGCTGCTCGACCTGATGCTGCCGGGCATCCCCGGTACCGAGGTGTGCCGTCAGCTACGCGCGACGACGCAGGTGCCGATCATCATGCTGACCGCGAAGGACAGCGAGGTGGACATCGTCGTGGGGCTCGAGCTCGGCGCGGACGACTACGTCACCAAGCCCTACTCGACGCGCGAGCTGCTCGCCCGCATGCGGGCGGTGCTGCGCCGCTTCGCCCACCTGGAGGCGGACCTCGACGAGCACGTCCTGAGCGGGGGTCGGGTGACCCTCGACATCGACCGGCATACCGTGGCCGTCGACGGGCGGGAGATCGCGATGCCCCTCAAGGAGTTCGAACTCCTCGAGGTGCTGATGCGCAATGCCGGCCGTGTCATGACCCGCGGCCAGCTCATCGACCGGGTGTGGGGCACCGACTACTTCGGTGACACCAAGACGCTCGATGTGCACATCAAGCGCATCCGTTCGCGCATCGAGGCGGCCCCCGGCGACCCGGAGATGCTCGTCACCGTGCGCGGGCTCGGCTACCGATTCGAGGCGTGACAGACCCGGCGCCGCACGTCTGTCGGAACGAGGAAGGCCGGGGAGCTCACGCTCCCCGGCCTTCCTCGTCGTGAGGGCTCAGTTGCTCGCCGACGGCGTCGGAGCCGGGGTCGGCACGAGCGTCGAGAGGTAGCTCAGCTGTCCGGTCAGCACAGGGGTCTCCACGCGGGCGCCCTCGCCCGTGCCGGACTGGAAGTAGATGGACACCGTCGACCCGGGGGCGGAGTCGAGCGGGGAGATCGGCAGCGGCGCGGTCGAGCCGGTGACGAGGCTGAGGGTGGATCCGGCCGAGACCAGGATGGCCGTCTTCACCGCGCTCGAGCCGTCGCCGACGGTGACGTTCAGCACCTCACCGCTGTCGGTCGGGTTCACGACGGTGGCGACCAGGTTGCCGTTCGCGCCCGACGAGTCGGCGACGACCAGCACGTTGCGCACAGCGAGGGGTCCGCTCGACGCGGGGACGTTCACGCCGCCCGACGGGGCGTAGTCCTTGTCCATCGACTGATTGGTCGTCTCCTGGGGAGTCAGGAACGTGCATCCCGTCGTTCCGAGGACGACGAGTGCGCCCACTGCCAGCGACGCGATCAGGCGCGTTTTCACGGTACCTCCCAGGGTGAAGACAGACGTCAGCATTCTATGCGGTGCGGCGCGTAGCTCCCGACCGTGAGGCGGCGCGCGATACGCGGCGGCGAACCTTAGCGCACGATCCCGTGTGGTAGACTGGCCGACGCCGAAAGGACATAACTCCATGCTTTTTGAGGTTGGCGAGACGGTCGTTTACCCCCACCACGGTGCGGCGACGATCGCGGAAGTGAAGACCCGAGTCATCAAAGGCGAAGAAAAGGTCTATCTCAAACTCCGAGTCACCCAGGGCGATCTGACCATCGAGGTTCCGGCCGACAACGTCGACCTCGTCGGCGTTCGCGACGTGATCGGCAAGGAAGGCCTCGAGCGCGTCTTCGACGTGCTGCGTGCCCCCTTCACCGAGGAGCCCACGAACTGGTCCCGCCGTTACAAGGCCAACCTCGAGAAGCTCGCCTCCGGCGACGTCATCAAGGTGAGCGAGGTCGTGCGCGACCTGTGGCGTCGCGACCAGGACCGCGGTCTCTCGGCCGGCGAGAAGCGCATGCTCGCAAAGGCGAAGCAGATCCTCGTCTCCGAGCTCGCGCTCGCCGAGAAGACCGACGAGGAGAAGGCCAGCGTCCTCCTCGAAGAGGTCCTCGCCTCCTGACCCCCGCATCGGGACGCTCGTGATCCATCCTGCGCCCCGTCGGGCGATCATCGTGGTCGCCGCCGGCTCCGGAACGCGGCTCGCCGCAGGCGCTCCGAAGGCCTTCGTGGGCCTCGGTGCGCACACGATCCTCCGACACGCCCTCGACGGGGTGTTCCATGCCCCCGAAGCGCAGGTCGTCGTCGTCGCCCCGGCAGATCGTGTCGGCGAAGCCGAGACCGATGCCCGCCTGGCGGCAGGCGACCGGTCCGATCTCGTGACGGTCGTCGCGGGGGGCGCCACCCGCCAGCAGTCGGTCGCCGCGGGCCTCGCGGCCCTCTGGGGCGATGTGGAGGTCGTGCTCGTGCACGATGCGGCCCGCGCCCTCACGCCGCCCGAGGTGTTCGCCCGCGTGTTCGCCGCGGTGGATGAGACCGGCTGGGGGATCGTTCCCGTGCTTCCGGTCATCGACACGATCAAGCGCGTCGACGGCCCGCACATCACGGGCGGAGTCGATCGTGCCGAGCTCGCGGCCGCGCAGACGCCGCAGGGGTTCCGACGCGACATCCTCACTCAGGCCTACGCCCTGGCCGACCGCGACCACACCGACGACGCCGCGGTGGTCGCCCAGGCCGGCCACCAGGTCGGCGTCGTCGACGGC
Source organism: Microbacterium sp. SCN 71-21 (assembly GCF_001725695.1). Lineage (NCBI taxonomy): Bacteria > Bacillati > Actinomycetota > Actinomycetes > Micrococcales > Microbacteriaceae > Microbacterium > Microbacterium sp. SCN 71-21. The sequence goes on along the minus strand of NZ_MEGA01000005.1, from coordinate 31,062 downwards.
GACGCGGCGTCGTTCAAGATCACGACGCCCGAAGACCTCGCGCGCGCCGAGCACCTTCTCCGGAGCGCACCGGGGCCCGCGGCGACCGACCTTCCCCGAATCGGACTCGGCACCGACGTGCACGCGTTCGGGGGCGACGGCGAACTTTGGCTCGGCGGCATCGCGTGGCCGGGTGAGCAGGCGCTCGCGGGGCATTCCGACGGCGACGCGGTCGCGCACGCGATCGTCGACGCCCTGCTGGGCGCCGCGGGACTCGGTGACATCGGCACGCACTTCGGCACGTCGCATCCCGAGTACGCGGGCGCCCACGCCGACGTCTTCCTCGCGCGCACCCGTGCCCTGATCGGCGAGGCGGGCTGGCGGGTCGGCAATGTGTCGGTGCAGCTGCAGGCCAACCGCCCGCGCATCGGTGCCCGCCGAGCGGAGGCCGAGACGGCGCTGTCGGCGGCGCTCGGCGGCGCGCCGGTGACGCTGTCGGCAACCACGACCGACGGGCTGGGGTTCCCCGGGCGCGGTGAGGGCGTGCAAGCGATCGCCGTCGCGCTGATCGTGCCGGCGCGCTTCTGAGCGCGCCCACCGGGCGTCAGAGCGTGCGTGTCATGAAGATCGAGAACGGGTCCTCGCGGTAGTCGCCGAACGGCCCGGTGACAGCGAAGCCTTCGCTCTCATAGAGCCGCACCGCCGGGAGGAAGTCCGGGGTGCTTCCGGTCTCGAGCCACAGCGAGGAGAAGCCCCGGCTGCGCGACTCGGCGATCAGGTGCTGCAGCAGCGCGCGCCCGATGCCACGCCCCAGGAACGCGGGCGCGACCCGCATCGACTTCAGCTCGCCCGAGACGTGGTCGATCGTGCGCAGCGCGCCGATGCCGGCGAGCTCGCCGTCGACGCGCGCCGCGAAGAACGAGATCGACGGATGCCGCAGCGCGCCCAGGTCGAGAGCGTGCACGCTCTCCGCGGGCGAGGTCGCGTGCATACCGTCCAGGTGCGCGACGATGAGCGCCTGCACGTCGGGCGAGGACAGGTCGTCGGGGAGGATGCTCAACGTGGTCACCGTCACGCCTCCGCTGCGAAAGGACGCGGTTCGCGACGGGCGCGCGATCCGGCGCTGAGCAGCACGAGTCCCGCCGCCAGCACGCACAGCCCGATCACGCCGCCGAGCGTGAGGTGCTCGCCGAGTACGAGGATGCCGAGAAGCGTCGCCGTGAGGGGCTCGGCGAGTGTCAGGGTCGCGGCGGTGGCCGCCGACATCCGCTCGAGACCCCAGGTGAACAGCACGTATGCCACCGCGATCGTCGCCACCCCGAGCCAGAGGGCCATCGCGGCGCCCCGGGGATCGGCGAGCCACGCGAACGAGGCGAACGGCACCATCGCGAGAGCCGCGAGCGCCGAGGTGAGTCCCATGGCGCCCGCGACGGTGAACGGATCCCAGCCGTCGTCCATGAGCCGCCGCTGCGCGTTCGCGTACATCGCGAACGCGGCCCCGGCGCCGACGGATCCCACGACGCCGAGCGGGTCGACGGCCCCGGTGCCCTCGCCGCCGAGCGTGATGATCGCGACCCCCGCGAGCGCGAGCACCGTCGCCACCAGCCACACCGGTCGCGGGGCGCGTCGGCGCAGCATCCATTCGAGCAATCCCGCGAGGACGGGGGCGGACCCGAGGGCGACGACCGTGCCGATCGCGACGCCGTTGCGCGAGGTGCCGAGGAAGAACAGCGGCTGATAGCCGGCGAGGCAGACGCCCGTGACCACCATGAGCAGGACCGCGCGCCGCGAGAGCCGGGGATTGCGGATGCCGCGGCGCGCCCGCGCCCGCGCCGCCAGCGCGAAGCCGGCCACCGCCAGCACGGTGCCGCCGACGAGCAGGCGCATCGCGCCGACGCCGAGCGGGGTGGTCCCCGCCGGGCCGAGCGCCTGCGATGTGCCGGTCGTGCCGAACAGAACGGCGGCGGCGAGGACGGCGAGAATGGCGGGCACGTCATCAGTTCTACCGGCTCCGGGGCGCGCGCCCGTGCGCCGGTAGGCTGGGACGGTGACTGTGAGGCTCTACGACACCAAGGCGCAGGCGTTGCGCGACTTCGTGCCGATCGACCCCTCCCACGTCACGATGTACGTCTGCGGCCCGACCGTGCAGTCCGGCCCCCACATCGGTCACGTGCGCGCGGCGCTGAGCTTCGACATCCTCCGTCGCTGGCTCGCGCACCGCTACGGCCGCGTCACCTTCGTGCGCAACGTCACCGACATCGACGACAAGGTGATCGCCAACGCGTCGGCTGCCGAACCCTGGTGGGCGCTGGCGTACCGCATGGAGCAGGAGTTCGCGGCCGCGTATGCCGCGGTCGGCATCCTCGCACCGACGTACGAGCCGCGTGCGACCGGCTCGATTCCGCAGATGATCGAGCTCATCGAGACGCTGATCGCGCGGGGGCACGCCTACGTGGCCCCCGACGGCTCAGGCGACGTCTACTTCGACGTGCGCTCGTGGCCGTCGTACGGCAGCCTCACCCGGCAGGGCCTCGACGCGATGGAGGCGGCCGCCGACGCCGACCCGCGCGGCAAGCGCGATCCGCACGACTTCGCTCTGTGGAAGGGCGCGAAGCCCGACGAGCCCGCCGACGCCACCTGGGGTGCGCCCTGGGGTGCGGGTCGCCCCGGGTGGCATATCGAGTGCTCGGCGATGTCGCGCCGCTACCTGGGCGGCGCCTTCGACATCCACGGCGGCGGACTCGACCTGCGCTTCCCCCATCACGAGAACGAACTCGCCCAGTCGACGGCCGCAGGCGACGCGTTCGCGACCTACTGGGTGCACAACGGCCTGGTGACTGTCGAGGGCCAGAAGATGTCGAAGTCGCTCGGCAACTTCGTGCTCGCCGCCGACGTGCTCGCCGAGCGTCCCTCGCTCGTCGTGCGCTACGCGCTCGCCGCCGCGCACTACCGCTCGAGCCTCGACATCTCCGACCGTGCGTTCGACGAGGCCGCCGCCGCGCTCGACCGCATCGCCGCCTTCCGCACGCGGGCGCTGCGCACCCTCGGCGAGGTGCCCGACGCCGTGCTGCCCGCCGCCTTCGGCGCGGCCCTCGACGACGACCTCGGCGTGCCGCAGGCGCTCGCCGTGCTGCACGAGACCGTCCGGACCGGCAACGCCGCACTCGACGAGGGCGATCGGGATGCCGCGGCCACCGCGGCCGGCGCCGTGCTCGCGATGACCGCGGTGCTCGGCCTCGACGCGCCCGCCCCCGGCGCCGGGCAGGGGGCCGCGGCATCCGCTCTCGACGTGCTCGTGCGTCAGCTCATCGACCAGCGCGCCCAGGCGCGCACCGACAAGGACTGGGCGGCCGCCGACCGCATCCGCGACGCGATCGCGGGAGCCGGCATCGCCCTCGAAGACACTCCCGACGGAACCCACTGGAGCATCGAATGACCAAGCCAGCAGGACGACCCGGCGCACGCAAGTCGCTGAAGAAGGGCGCCGTCAAGGGATCGGGCGGCCAAGGCCGCAAGGCTCTCGAGGGCAAAGGCCCCACCCCCAAGGCCGAGGACCGCGCCTGGCACGTCGCCGGCAAGCGCAAGGCGGCGCAGGAGCGCTACGCCGCCGCGGGCGGCAAGGGCAAGCCCGGCCAGCGGATCGCCGGCTCGAACCCCAACCGCGGCGGGCGCCCGAAGCAGAGCGACGACACCGAGACCGTCACCGGCCGCAATTCGGTGCTCGAGGCGCTGCGCGCACGCATCCCGGCGACCGCGTTCTACATCGCGCAGCGCGTCGAGATGGACGACCGCGTCAAGGAGATGCTGTCGATCGTGTCGCACCGCGGTATCCCCGTGCTCGAGGTCACCCGGCCCGAGCTCGACCGCATGGCGGGCTTCGACGGCGTGCACCAGGGCGTCGCGCTCAAGGTTCCGCCGTACGAGTACGCGCACCCGCAGGACCTCCTCGAGCAGGTCGTCGGCCGCGGCCAGACGCCGCTGTTCGTCGCGCTCGACGGCGTGACCGACCCGCGCAATCTGGGTGCCATCATCCGCTCGACGGCCGCCTTCGGCGGGCACGGCGTCATCATCCCGCAGCGCCGCAGCGCGGGCGTCAACTCGGCCGCCTGGAAGACGAGCGCCGGCGCCGCCGCCCGGGTGCCGGTGGCGCTCGCCGGCAACCTGACCGCCACGCTCAAGGAGCTCAAGAAGCAGGGCGTGTTCGTGCTCGGTCTCGACGGGGGCGGCGATGTGGCGCTTCCCGCGCTCGAGCTCGCCGACCGTCCCGTCGTGATCGTCATCGGCTCCGAGGGGGAGGGGCTGTCCCGGCTCGTCACCGAGACCTGCGACCAGATCGTGTCGATCCCGATCTCGGCGGCGACCGAGTCGCTGAACGCCGGCATCGCGGCATCCGTCGCGCTCTACCAGATCGCGACGATGCGGGGCGGGGCGGCCTGACACGGCAGGCGGCCCGCGCGGCCGGCGGCCTGACGCAGCCGACGGCCTGGCGGCCCGCCGCGGCCGGCGCGCGCCTCAGACGTGGACGCCGACGCGCAGCAGCAGGTCGAGGTTGTGGCGGCCGCGCTCGAGCTCGCCCGCCTCGATGCGCCGGGCGATCTCGACGACGTGGGCGTTGACCGGGGCGGCCTCGCCCACCCGCTCGAGCACGTCGACGACGAGGCCGTTGACCTCTCGGTACTCCGAGTGGCGGCCCTTCATCCAGTCGTGCAGCACCGTGGTGCGGGTGTCGGGCAGCGAGTACTTGTCGAGCACCTCGCCGAGCAGGTCGGCCGCGTACTGATCGGGACCGGTGACCTGGTCGTGCGTGAGGCCGAAGATGGGCACGAGCGTCGACCCGTCGGCCACGGCGGCCCGCGCCGCCTCCTTGCCGCACTCGATCATGAACTCGTGCACGCCGGGCATCCGCACGGCGTCGAACAGAGTCTCGTCGAGGATGGCCGACGGCACGAGCTCGCCGGCGTTGGCGACGAGCTTCATCCACTTCGACGAGCGGATGTCGGCGGACACCTCCACGACCCCCGCGTGCCGCAGCACCGCCTGCACCTCGTGCGCGCGTGCCTGGGCGGAGGGCACGATGCCGCCCACCGCGAACCACGAGTTCTCGGGCGCGTTCTGGCGGGTCACGACACCGGGCTCGAACATGTTCGAGGCCATCTCGATGACCGCGCCGATCGTGCGCTCGGCGCCCACGATCTCGGCGATGTCGTCGAGCGACATGCCGTTCTGCAGCCCCACCACGAGGCCGTCGGGGGCGAGGTGCGGGGCGATGAGCTCGACGGCCCATCGGGTGTCGTACGCCTTGACCAGCACGAACACGATGTCGAACGGCGCGCGCAGCGTCGCGACCTCGCACAGGTGGAGGGCGTCGACGGGCGTGTTCTGCGTCTCGGTCGGCAGGTGCACGGTGATGCCGTTCGCGCGCATCGCCTCGACGTGGGCGGGCCACTGCTCGATGAAGGTCACGTCGAGGCCGGCACGGATCAGATCGGCGCCGATACCGGCGCCCTGAGCGCCGGTTCCGACGAAGGCGATGCGGGGAGAGGACATGCGTGCTCCTTTGCGACGGGTCAGCTTGACTGTACAGGGTGTTAAGCAATACGCAACAGCGTGAGATTGTCGGGATGCGCCTCGCGCACCCCCTGCTCGATCTCGTGCGCGACGGCGACGATGCGCGCATTGACCGGCGTCGCGACGCCGACGCGCGCGCCCTCGGCGACGACCGTGCCGTTGATGTCGTCGACCTCGCTGTGACGGCCCTTGGTCCAGTCCTGCAGCACCGTGGTCGTGGCCCCGGGGCGCACGAACCCGGTGTAGAGCGTGTCGAGCAGGGTCGAGACGACAGCGTCGGGCCGGCCGAGGTCATCGGCGCTCAGGCCGAAGATCGGCAGGACGTCGCGCCCCGCCGCCGCCCCCACGAGACGCGCCTCCTCGCCCGCGGCGAGCATGACCTCCCGCATGCCCTCCACCAGGACGGCGTCGGCCATGGGGAGCCCGAGGATCGCGGTCGGCACGAGCACCGTCGCATTGCTGATGAGCTTCATCCACTTCGTCGAGAGGATGTCCTCGACCACCTCGACGCGGCCGGCCTCACGCAGCAGCGCGGCGACCTCCTCCTCCCGCCCTGACGCGGCGGAGCGCGGGAGCGCGCCGACCGCGAACCACGACTGGTCGGTGTCGGAATAGCGCGTCACCCGTCCGGGCTCCGTCATCGCCGAGGACACCTCGATGACCGTCCCCATCGTGCGGTCCGCTCCCACCACGTCGGCGATCGCCGCCGTGGACATGCCGTTCTGCACCCCTGCGACGAGGCTCGTCGGCCGCAGGTGGGGACGGATGAGCTGCGCCGCCCAGCGCGAGTCGTAGGCCTTCACGAGCATCAGGACCACATCGAACGGATGCCGCTGCTCCGCGAGTTCGCACAGGTGCAGCACCGGCGGATCGACGTGCACGGTGCGGTGCGGCGTCTCGATCGTCAGGCCGTCGGCGCGCATCGCCTCGACGTGCGCCGGCCACTGCTCGACGAGCGTGACATCGTGTCCGGAGAGCAGCAGGTCGGCACCGATGGAGGCGCCGTTCGCTCCGGAGCCGAGGATGGCGATGCGGGTCATGGGGGTCTCCTTCGACGGCTTCGGCACTGAAGTCTGAATGAACACTCGGGCCCGAGTACTGGACAAATGCCCACATTCGTGGTCAAAGTGTAAATCAACGCTGAACATTCTCGAAGAGGAGAACTCATGAGCGACCCGACCGCCCATGCCGAGGACTTCACGCCCGGCCGGCCTCTCGTCATCCGCAACACCACCGTCATCACCGTCGACACGCCCGGCGTCATCCGCGACGGCGACGTGCTCGTCGTCGATGACCGCATCGCCGCCGTCGGCCCTCGCCTCGAGGTGCCCGACGGCACCGTCGAGATCGACGGCAGCGGCGGCATCCTCATGCCCGGGATGGTGGACACCCACCGCCACATGTGGCAGACGGCGCTGCGCGGCTACGGCGGCGACTGGGCGCTGAGCCAGTACTTCGTCTTCTACTACCTGCAGCACGGCGAGGTGTTCCGTCCCGAGGACATCTACGCCGGCAACCTGCTCAGCGCCCTCGAGTCGGTGGACGTCGGCGTCACCACGACCCTCGACTGGTCGCACGCTCTGCGCACCCCCGACTACGCGGATGCCGCGGTCGCGGCATTCCGGGAGATCCCGGGCAGGTTCGTGCTCGGTTACGGCAACTACCTCGGGGCGCCGTGGGAGTGGAGCGCGGATCCGGCCGTGCGTCGGTGGATCGACGACCTCCCGCGCACCGACCTGCTCGGGCTCGAGCTCGCCTTCGACGTGCCCGACTCCGACGACTTCCCCGAGCGAGCCGCGTTCGACTTCGCGCGCGACCTCGGCATCCGGGTCACCACCCACGCCGGAGTGTGGGGCGCGACCGGAGACGTGGGCATCCGCAACATGTACGACGCGGGCGTCATGACCGATCAGATCACCTACGTGCACTCCGCCAGCCTCGGCGCCGAGAGCTACCAGAAGATCGCCGCGACCGGCGGCACGGTCTCGGTCGCCACCGAGTCGGAGCAGAGCGCGGGCCAGGGGTATCCCTCGACCTGGGAGATCCGCAAGTACGGCATCCCGGCCTCCCTCTCGATGGACACGAGTGTCTGGTGGAGCGCCGACTTCTTCTCGGCCATGCGCGCCACGCTCAGCTCCGACCGCTCCCGCGACCACCTCGAAGCCCACCGCCGCGGTGAGACGGTCAACGTCAACCGGTTGCGCGCCGAGGACGTCGTGTGGATGGCGACCATGGGCGGCGCGCTCTCGCTCGGAATGTCCGACCTGATCGGCTCGATCACGCCGGGCAAGAAGGCCGACCTCGTGCTGCTGAAGAACGATCAGTCGCCCACGATGACGCCGATCCTCAACCCGCACGCGCACGTCGTCTACCAGGCCGGCACCGCCGACATCCACACGGTCGTGATCGACGGCCGTGTCGTGAAGTACCGGGGAACGCGCATCGACCTCGACATCGCGCCCGCCCGCGACGCCGTCGCCGCGTCGGTCGACTACGTGCGCTCCCAGCTCGGCGAGGCCGCCTGGGAGGAAGGGATGCACCCGCCGCTCGACCCCGAAGCCCCCATCGACAACCCCTACCAGTACCAAGAGGACTGACCGCCCGACATGATCCTGCATCTCGCCACCTTCCACTGGAACGACGACGTCACCGACGACGACGTGACCGCGCTCACCGATGCCCTCGCCGGGATGGCGCAGGGCATTCCCGAGCTGCGGGGCTATCGCTGCGGGCCGAACCTGCATCTGCGTCCGCAGGGCGCCGACTACGGCGTCGCCGCTCTCGTCGACGATGCCGCCGGCCTCGACGCGTACCTCGACTCCCATGCGCACGGCGAGGTGTACCGCACCCTGCTCGGACGCATGATCGCCTCGCGCGGCGCCGTGCAGCTCGAGGTGCCCGCCGGGGCGCGACTGTGACCTCGATGCGCGCGGGCGTGCTGCACGCCGCCGGCGATCTGCGCATCGAGGATCGGACCGTGCCCGACCCGGGCCCGGGGGAGGTCCTCGTGCGCGTCTCGGTGTGCGGGGTGTGCGGCAGCGATGCGACGGAGTACGACCGGGGGCCGCAGCTCACCGAGCTGCCCGTCACCCTCGGGCACGAGTTCGCGGGCACGGTGGAGCAGGTGGGCGCCGGTGTCGACCTCGCCGTCGGCGCGCGGGTCGTCTGCGGTGCCGGCATCTCGTGCGGCACCTGCAAGCCGTGCCGCGCCGGCCGCACGAATCTGTGCCGGTCGTACCGCACGGCCGGGCTGCAGCGTGACGGCGGTCTCGCCCAGTACGCGGTCGTGCCCGCCGGCATCCTGCTCGACGTCAGCGCCTCGCCACTCGCGTCCGACACGCTCGGGCTCGCGCAGCCGATGGCGATCGCCGTGCACGCGGTGCGGCGCAGTGGACTCTCGGCCGGCGACGATGCCGTGATCGTCGGAGTCGGAGGGATCGGCGCCTTCCTCACGGTCGCCGCCGCGGCCACCGGCGCGAGGGTGCTCGTGGTCGACCTCAACGCCGACCGTCTCGAGCTCGCCGTGCGCCTGGGCGCACAGGAGACGCTCGTCGCCGGCACCGCCACCCTCGCCGACCGTGTCGCCGAGCTCGGGATGGACGTCGATGTGTTCTTCGAGGTCAGTGGCTCGAAGGCCGGCTGGGAGTCCGTCATCGATGCGGCGCACCCGGGCGCGACGATCGTCCCGGTCGGCATTCAGAAGGGCGAGCCGCCCGCGGCGCTCGCGCACTGGACGCTCGCCGAGCTCACCATCGTCGGCACTGTCGCCCACGTGATGGCCGCCGACCTCCCCGACGCTGTGCGCCTGCTCGAATCCCGCGCCGACTGGAGCGACATCGCCGAGACCGTGCTGCCGCTCGACGAGGTCGTCAGCGGCGGCCTCGTGCCGCTCATCGCCGGTGCGCCCCTCCAGACCAAGACCCTGATCGACCCGTGGATCGACGCGCCCCGCACGGCACGTCACGAAAGGACCCCCGCATGACCGCCCGCACACTGATCCGAGGCGCCGCCGTGGTCTCGATGGACGACTCCATCGGCGACCTCCCCCGTGGCGACATCCTCATCGAGGACGGCACGATCGTCGCCGTCGGACAGGGCCTTGATCAGGTCGACGCGGACATCATCGAGGCCGGGCACATGATCGCGATGCCGGGCATGGTCGACACCCACCGGCACACCTGGCAGACGGCGCTGCGCGGCATCCTCGCCGACGGCAACATCCCCGACTACCTCAGGGGCATCCGCCTGCAGATGGCACCGCGCTATCGCGCCGAGGACATGTACGTCGGCAACTACCTGGGTGCGCTCGACTGCCTGAACGCGGGGGTGACGAGTCTCGTCGACTACTGCCACAACATCCTCGACCCGGACGGCGCGCACGCCGCTGTCACGGGGCTTCTCGACGCCGGCATCCGTGGCCTGTACGGGCACGGCATGACCCCCGTCGTCGAGAACACCTGGTCGGAGAGCCGCGGCGGCGCCGAGTCGGGGGAGGAGTCGGGGAGCTATCCGGCGCGTGCGGCGCTCGCGCGCGAGATCAAGTCGACCTACTTCTCGTCCGACGGCGTGCTGCGGTTCGGCCTCGTGCCCCAGGAGCTCGCGATCACGCCCGCCGCCGAGGTGGTGCGCGAGTTCGCGTTCGCCCGCGAGCTCGGCGCTCGGATGACGCAGCATGCGAACCAGGTGATCGTGCGGCAGCTGTTCTCGGATGTCGCGGTGATGCACCGCCACGATCTGCTCGGCGACGATCTGCTGCTCGTGCACTGCACGTTCAACACGCCCGAGGAGTGGAAACTGCTCGAGGGCACCGGCACGATGGTCTCGGTCTGCGCCGAGACCGAGATGCAGATGGGCATGGGCTATCCGCGTATCGCCGAGGCGACGCGCCATACGCCGGGGCCGAGCCTCGGCATCGACTGCGTGAGCGGCGACGCCGGCGACATGATCTCGCACGCCCGTCTCGTGCTGCAGGCGACGCGGTACCGATCAGATGAGCCCGGCTACGAGCGGATGGTGGCCCCGCAGCAGATGCTGTGGACCACCCGCGACGCGCTGCGCTGGCTGACGATCAACGGTGCGAAGGCGGCCGGCGTGGACGACGTTGTGGGGTCGCTCAGCCCCGGCAAGCGCGCCGACGTGGTGCTGCTCGACATGAGCGGGGTCAGCCAGGCGGGCTGGAACCGGCGGGACCCCGCGGGGGCGATCATCTCGCAGGCCCACGCCGGGCTCGTCGCCACGGTGCTCGTCGACGGTCGCGTCGTCAAGCGCGACGGGCGCCTCGTGCACGTCGACCTCCCGGCGGCGATGCGCCGAATGGATGCCTCGCAGGGCTACCTCTACGACCAGATGGATGCGAACGGCGGCTTCATCCCGCAGCCGCCCATCGACATCCCGCTGTATCGCGAACGCGCCTGACGCCCTCAACTGCGCCAGTTTCAAGGCTCACTGAACATTAGTGTTCAGTGAGCCTTGACACTGTGCAGTGAGGCTATTAGCGTGGCGACAGCACACTCACACGTGAGCCGACCAAGGGGGATCGGCGCACCGGCACCTGGAGTCAATGAAGACTATGAGCACCCGCACCCTGCTCCGCGGCGGAACCGTCATCACCTCGGCCCGCGCGGGAGAAGTCCTTCCCGACACGGACATCCTGATCTCCGCGGACGGCACGATCGAGGCCATCGGCCACGGGCTGTCCGTGGACGACGCCGAGGTGATCGACGTCACCGGACGCATCGTCCTGCCCGGCTTCGTCGACACCCACCGCCACACCTGGCAGTCGGTCGTGCGGAACGTGGCATCCGACTGGTCACTCACCGAGTACCTCGCCGGACTCCACACCGGGCTCTCGAAGTTCTTCCGGCCCGAGGACACCTACACGGGCAACTACCTCGGTGCCCTCGAAGCGCTCGACGCCGGCATCACGACCCTCGTCGACTGGTCGCACAACCTCGCGACCCCGGCCCACGCGGATGCCGCGGTGCAGGCCCTCACCGACACCGGCATGCGCGCCGTGTTCGCGCACGGCGGCGGCAACAAGCAGTGGGGCGCCCCGCTCCCGTCGCCCAACAACCACCCGGCCGAGGACGCCCGGCGCCTGCGGGAGACGGTGTTCAGCAGCAACACGGGACTCGTCACGATGGCCCTCGCCCTGCGCGGCCCGCAGTTCGTGACCCCCGAGGTCAACCGGCACGACTTCGCGCTCGCCGACGAACTCGACCTGCGCGTGACCGTGCACGTCGGCGACGGCTACTGGGGGAAGTCCGGCCCCATCCGCAAGCTGAAGGACGACGGGCTGCTCTCGGACCGCATCACCTACGTGCACTGCTGCACACTCGGCGACGACGAGCTGCAGATGATCGCCGACAGCGGCGGCACCGCCTCCTGCGCCCCCGACGTCGAGATGCAGATGGGACACGGATACCCCGCCACCGGACGTCTGCTGCAGCACGGCATCCGCCCCACCTTCTCCATCGACGTCTGCTCGAGCAACGGCGGAGACATGTTCGGCACGATGCGCACCGCCATCGGCATGCAGCGCGCCCTCGACAACGCCCCCGCCGTCGAGACCGGCGAGGTCGTCGAGCGCATCGGCCTCAGCGTCAACGACGTGCTGCAGTTCGCCACGATCGACGGCGCGCACGCCGCGGGCCTCGACCACCTCACCGGATCGCTCGTCGTCGGAAAGGCCGCTGACATCGTCGTGCTCGACGACCGGGCTCTTGCGATGACCCCGATGAACAACCCCATCGGCGCCGTCGTCTACAACGCCCACCCCGGGCTCGTGCGCGACGTGTTCGTGCAGGGCCGGCGCGTGAAGAAGGACGGTCAGCTCGTCGGTGTCGACTACGCGGCGCTGCGCTCCCGCGCCGAGGCCTCGCGCGACTACATCGTCGGCGAATGGCCCGAGGCGCACCTCGACGGCTCGTGGCACCCCGACCTCACCGTGCAGTCATGACCACCGTGAACGAACCGGCGGAGGTGCGCACGCGCACGGCGCCGGTGGACCGCCGACCCCTCCTCGCCGAGGTGCTGTCGTGGCCGGGCACCCGCGCGTTCATCGCCGTGGCGCTGCTCTTCGCGATCAGCCCGCTCATCGCCCCCGGCAGCGTGGGCACGACAGCGATCGTCTCGATGCTCCCCTTCGCCGCGCTCACGGCGATCGTGGCCATCGGCCAGACCCTCGTCATCCAGCAGGGCGGGCTCGACCTGTCGATCCCCGGCGCCGTGACTCTCGGTGCGCTCATCGCGGCCAAGTTCGGGGCCGACTGGGGGCTCACCACCGCGGTCATCGTCGCGATCGTCGCGACCTCGCTGTTCGGCCTGCTCAGCGGAGTGGTGATCACCGTCTTCGGTCTTCCGCCTCTCGTCGTCACGATCGCCAGCAACGCCCTCATGATCGGCGCCGTCCAGGCGGTCTCGGGCGGATTCGGCGCCCAGTCGGTTCTGGAGCTCAGCAACTTCGCGCTCAGCCGACTCTGGGGCATCCCGGTGCTGACCTTCTTCGCCGTCGCGATCGTCGTGATCATCCACCTCGTCGTCAAGGGCACGCGCGTCGGGCGCCGGTTCGAACTCGTCGGCGAGAACCCGCGCAGCGCCGCGAACATCGGGATCGCGACGCGGGCCTACACGATCAGCGCCTACTGGCTCGCCGCCGCCCTCGCGGCCGGTGCCGGGGTGCTGCTCGCCGGTCTGCTGCGCTCGCCGACCCTGACAGCCGGCAACGACTACCTCCTGCCCTCGATCGCCGCCGTCGTGCTCGGCGGTACCGCCCTCACGGGCGGGAAGGGGAGCTTCATCGGCACCGCGCTGGGTGCGCTCTTCCTCGCCCAGCTCGGCCAGCTCGTGCAGACCTTCACGCAGGCAACCGCCGTGCAGAACATCGTCCAGGCGCTGATCATCGGCGTCGGGATCGTCGCCCAGCTCGAGCTGGGCGGCACGTCGGCGAGGCTGCGACGCCTCGTCCGGCGTCAGAAGTGACCCGTCGCACCCACCCCCACCACCAGTGAACTCAATGAGGAGTGTGCAGTGAATCGCATCATCAAGCGACGTCGCGTCGCCGCAGCAGCGGCCGCGTCACTCGCGATCGTCGCCACAGCGCTCGCGGGCTGTTCGTCCACGAACGCCAGTTCGACCAACGCCACGGCCGGGAACCTCCAGGCCAACATCGCCGCCGGCTCGGTCGGCACCGTGTCCCAGTTCGCCGACATGTCGAGCATCTGCACCGCCAACGCGAAGCCGATGACCGTCGGTGTCGTCGACGGCGGCGGCACGAACAGCTGGTCGAAGACCGTTCTCGCCGAGATCAAGTCCGAAGCCGCGAAGTGCAAGGCGATCACCAGCGTCGACTACGTCGCGGGATCGTTCGATCTCGAGAAGACGACGTCCGGCATCACGAGCCTCGCATCGAAGGGCACGAACATCATCCTCGTGATCCCCGACGCCGGGCCCGGCGACGCCCACCTGCCGGCCATGCGCCAGGCGACCCAGGCCGGATCCTACGTCGTGGCGTTCGCCTCGGACCCGAACGGCAAAGCCGGCACCGACTACCTCGACTACACCGACCAGTCCCCGCAGTTCGTCGGCAAGTCGTGGGCGCAGTGGGTCGTCGACCGTCTCGGCTCAGCCGGCGGCAACGTCGTCTTCCTCGGCGGACCCTCCGGCGTGGCGGTGTCCTCGCAGGAGTTCGAGGGTGTCAAGGAGGTCGTCGCGGCCAACCCGCAGATCAAGCTCCTCAACTCCGAGCCCGTCGTCACCAACTGGGACCCGGCTCAGGCGCAGCAGGCCATGGCGGGACTTCTCGCCCAGTACCCGAAGATCGACGCGGTCATCGCCGACTACGGCGCATCCGCGGCAGGTGTCATCCGCGCCTACCAGGCCGCGGGCATCTCGGTGCCGCTGCTGACCTCGACCGACGACAACTCGCTCTCGTGCGGCTACGACGCGCTGAAGAAGACCAACCCGAGCTACGAGCTGGCGACCGTGTCGTCGCGCACGTGGATCGGCCGCGTCGCCCTTCGCAAGGCCGTCGCCGCCTTCCAGGGGACGAGCGACACCGAGCCCTCGATCTACCAGCTCGCGCTCTATGAGGACTCGACCGGCCAGACGTCGGGATCGATCGCGCCCGACAAGGCGTGCCTCGCGTCGGCGCCGCCGGACGCGACGCCGTCCACGCTCCTGACCCCTGCTGAGATCACGCAGCTGTTCGGCTGACGACACGAAGGATTCCGACGATGACTGAACCCGCCCTCGTTCTCACGGGGATCACCAAGTCCTATCCCGGCGTGCGCGCCCTCGACGATGTGAGCGTCGAGATCGCACCGGGGAGGGTCCACGCGATCCTCGGCGAGAACGGGGCGGGCAAGTCGACCCTCGTCGGAGTCGCCGCGGGGTCGGTCGTGCCGGACACCGGCACGATCGGCCTCGCCGGCCGGGAGTTCTCCCGGATCCAGACCGCGGATGCGCGGGAGAACGGTCTCGCGATCGTCTACCAGATCCCCGCGCTCGCCCCCTCCCTCACGGTGGTCGACGCCGTGCTCCTGCTCCTCCCCGCTTCGAAGCGCCCCCGACGCCGGGGCGCGGCGGCGTGGCTCAAGGCCCACTTCGAGAAGCTCGGTCTCGAGATCGATCCTCAGGCGACGATCTCGACCCTCTCGCTGCGCGAGGCGCACCTCATCGAGATCGCCGCCGCGCTCGCATCCGACCCCCGCATCCTCGTGCTCGACGAGCCGACCGAAGCACTCGGTCCCGACGAGACCCGCTGGCTGTTCGACCGTGTGAGCGAGTTGCTCGCCGACGGTGTCGCGGTCGTCTACATCACCCACCGCATCCCCGAGGTCATCGAGATCGCGACCGATCTGACGGTGCTGCGCGACGGCCGCGTCGTCGGACGCGGCAGCGTCTCCGACTACAGCGCGGACGAGATCGTCGAGCTCATCGTCGGACGCTCGCTGGAGACGACCTTCCCCGACAAGGCGGGGCCGGATGCCGACGGCACTCCGCTCCTCGAGGTGCTCGGCCTCGGTGGCCCGGGCTATCGAGACATCTCGTTCGCCGCGATGCCCGGACAGATCGTCGGACTCGCCGGCGTCGAGGGCAACGGCCAGCGCGCCGTGTTGCGCGGCCTCGCCGGCCTGGGATCGACCGCCGGCCGTGTGCTCCTGTCCGGCCGGCCGCTCGATGTGCGCTCCGCCCGCACCGCGGTGCGCGACGGCGTCGTGTTCCTTCCCGGCGATCGCATCGGCGAGGCGATGTTCGGCAAGATGTCGGTGCGCGAGAACGTCATCGCCCCCTCGATCGCCGAGGCGATGCCCACCGGCTTCGTCGACCGTCGTCGTGAGTACGCGCTCACCCGCACGGCGATCGCCGGTCTCGCCGTGAAGACCCCCACCCTCGAGACTCCTGTCGCCAGCCTCTCCGGCGGCAGTCAGCAGAAGGTGCTTCTGGCCCGCGCGCGCCTCGGCGAACCGAAAGTGCTCCTCGTCGAGGACCCGACGCAGGGCGTCGACGCCGGGGCGCGCGTGGAGATCTACGCCGTGCTGCGCTCGATGGCGGCGGATGGAGTCGCGGTGGTCGTGCTCTCGACCGACGCGGTCGAGCTCGAGGGTCTCTGCGACCGGGTCGTCGTGTTCTCCCGTGGCCAGGTGCAGGACACCTTCACGGGTGCCGCCGTCACCGAGCGCGCGATCACGGGCGCTGCGGTGATGTCCGAGACCGGTTCGGTCGCGACGGTCAGCGCGGTCCCGCGGCGTCGCCGCATCCCTCTGGCGGTGCGCGGCGAGCTGCAGGCCGGCGCCCTGCTGGTTCTGACGGTGCTGCTGGGAATGGCGACGACGTTCTTCTCGACGGCGTTCCTCAGCCCTCTCAACATGTCCCAGCTGCTCGCCAGCTCCTCGGTGCTGATCCTCGTGGGCCTCGCTCAGCTGGTCGTGGTCATGACCGGTGGCATCGATCTGTCGATCGGATCGGTGCTCGCTCTCTCGACCGTCGTCATCTCGTTCTTCGGCGGAGGCGGAATCGGGCTGTTCCTCTTCGGAGTGGTGCTCGCGCTCGTCGCGGGGCTCGCCGTCGGCCTCGTCAACGGTCTGCTCGTGACGCGACTGAACCTGCCGCCGGTCATCGCGACCCTCGTCACCTCGATCGCCGTCGTCGGCGCCGCGCAGGTGCTGCGTCCGAGTCCGGGCGGATCGGCGTCGAACGACATCATGGTGCTGATCGGCACCGCAGTGGCGGGCATCCCGCTCGTGCTCGCGATCGCGATCGTGCTCGCCGTCGTCATGTGGTTCGTGATCCAGCGCACACGTCTGGGGCGCGGTTTCCGCGCCGCGGGATCCGACGCGGTGAAGGCGAACCGCATGGGAGTGAACGTGCGGTCGATGCGGCTGCTGGCCGCGACATCCGCCGGCGTCATCGCGGCCATCGCCGGGCTCGCGCTGTACTCGAAGACCGGCATCGGTGACGCCAACACCGGTCAGGCCCTCACCCTCACCTCGGTGACGGCGATCGTCATCGCCGGGGCGAGCATCTTCGGCGGGTCGGGCTCGGCGCTGGCCGTCGCGGCGGCAGGTCTGCTGCTGCAGACGATCACGAACGCGCTGGCCTACCTCTCGCTGGGCCTCGCCTGGCAGTACTGGGTGCAGGGCGTGTTCGTGCTGATCGCGGCGATCCTGCCGATGATCGCGCAGCTGCGCCGCCGGTCCGCCCCGCCACGGGGACTGTGATGGATGCCGCGGGCTCAGCCGTGCAGGTCGTCCATCGCCCGCAGCACGTCGACGGCCGACGCCAGCTGCTCGCCGCGCCCGGCCTCTCCGGGAGCGGTCGGCATGGCCTGGTTCTGCTGGCGTCGGCCGACGACGAACCAGATGCCGCGGGCGGGGACGTCGCCGCGGTTCGAGTAGAGGTGCGGGCGCACCGAGTCGAACTGCAACGAGTCGCCGGCGTGCAGCGTGAAGGTGTCGAAGTCGAGCTGCAGGGTGAGCTCTCCCTCGATGAGGTAGGCGTACTCGATGCCCGAGTGGCGCATCAGTTTGCCCTCGATGGAGCTGGTCGCGCCGGGTGCGTAGGTCACGAGCAGCGCGTCGGCGGGCCCGCCCTCGCCGACGGCGAGTCGCTCCCAGATGACGCCGTTCTCCATCTCGAGCACGGGGTTCTCGTCACCGCGCTGCACGGCGGGCTTGACGGTGCCGGACGGCCGGAAGATCGGCGTGACCGGAGCCTCGTCGACGGCGGTCGCGCTCACGCCGAGCAGCTCGTCCATCGAGACGCCCAGGTGGCTCACGATCGCGTAGAGGGTGGACACGCTGGGCTGGGTCTTGCCCGTCTCGACCTGCGAGATGAGAGATGCCGAGACGCCGAGGGCCTGGGCCACGCTGCGCAGGCTGAGGCCTCGTTCGAGTCGGGCGTCGCGGATCCGCGCGCCGATGTCCTCGGTGGTCATACGTCCTCCAGGGGGTGCTCATCGCGTCGGCGGTGGCCGCGGCATCCAGTCATGGCGTACACGAGCCGATGCGCCCGACAATACACCGCATAAGCGTTAACTTAAACTGCACAATGTACACTTTTACTAAACACTGTGTGTTTGCAACTGACAGGAGAACTCGATGAAGAGTACGGGCACGACGGGCACCAACGCCGTCGACTGGGAGCAGCGCGTGGACTTCGATCGGCTTCGCGACGCGCGACTCGCGCGTCTGCGCGCCGAACTCGACCGCAGCGACGTGGGTGCGGTGCTGGCGTTCGACTTCTCCAACATCCGATACATGACCGCGACCCACATCGGCACCTGGGCCATGGACAAGCTCATCCGCTTCTCGTTGCTGACCCGCCGCACCGACCCCATCTCGTGGGACTTCGGCTCCGCCGCCAAGCACCACCAGCTCTACAACCCCTGGCTCGACGTCACGAGCATGGAGATGGACGCCGACCCCAATGCCCCGCACGAGGGTGCGAAGCGCCCGCGACTGGAGTCCGGCGCGCGCGCCGGCATCTCGACCCTGCGTGGCGCGTTCAGCCCCGATGCGGAGATCGCCGAGAAGGTCGCGAAGAAGATCAAGCGCGAGTTGGAGAAGTTCGGTCTCGCCCACGAGCCGCTCGGCGTCGACGTGATCGAGCTGCCGATCCTCTTCGCCCTCCAGCGCGAGGGCATCCAGGTCGTCGACGGGCAGCAGATCTTCATGGAGGCCCGACGGGTCAAGACGGGAGACGAGATCCGGCTCCTCACCCAGGCCGCCTCGATGGTGGATGCGGCCTACGACGAGCTGTACCGGTTCCTGCGGCCGGGCGTGCGCGAGAACGAGGCCGTCGGGCTCGTGGCGAAGACCCTCTACGACCTCGGCTCCGAGTACGTCGAGGGAGTGAACGCGATCTCGGGCGAGCGCTGCTCGCCGCACCCGCACGTCTTCTCCGACCGCATCATCCGGCCGGGCGACCCCGCCTTCTTCGACATCCTGCACAGCTTCAACGGCTACCGCACCTGCTACTACCGCACCTTCGCGGTCGGGTCGGCCTCGTCGGCGCAGCGGGATGCTTACACGCGTGCCCGGGAGTACATGGATCGCGCGATCGCCCTCGTGCGCCCGGGCGCGACCACCGCCGACATCGTGTCGGTGTGGCCGACCGCGCAGGAGTTCGGCTTCCCCGACGAAGAGGCGGCCTTCGCGCTGCAGTACGGACACGGCGTGGGGCTCTCGATCTGGGAGAAGCCGATCTTCAGCCGTCTCGTGTCGCTCGATCACCCGGAGGTGCTCGAGGAGGGGATGGTCTTCGCCCTCGAGACCTATTGGCCCTCTGCCGACGGCTGGGGTGCGGCCCGCATCGAGGAGGAGGTCGTCGTCACGGCCACCGGCTGCGAGGTCATCACGAAGTTCCCCGCGGAGGAGCTCATCGTCGCGGGCAAGCGCTACTACTCCGTCGACGGCATCCTGCCGACCGTGCGCGACCCGCAGTCGCACCTCAACACGGTATGGGGTCGGGGAGAGGCGTAGGCGATGTCGCAGCGCACCATCCTCGTCGTCGGCGGCACCTCGGGCATCGGCCTCGAGCTCGCGCGCACCCTCCTCGCCCGCGGCGATCGCGTGATCATCACGGGGCGTGATGCGGCCCGGGCGGCCGAGATCGCCGAGGGTCTTGGACAGGATGCCTCGTCCCTCGCCCTCGACATCTCGGAGCCCGAGCAGATCGCGCCCGCGCTCGCCGGAGTCAGTGCGATCGACGGGCTCGTGCTCGCCGCGATCGAGCGCGACGCGAACACCATCGCGGACTACGACATCGCGCGGGCGCGACGCCTCGTGACCCTCAAGCTCGTCGGCTACGCGGAGACCGTGCACGCGCTGCTGGATCGGCTGACCCCGAGCGTCGGCACCGGCATCGTGCTCTTCGGCGGTCGCGCGAAGGACCTGCCCTATCCCGGCTCGACCACGGTGTCGACGATCAACGGCGGCGTCGAGGGACTCACGCACACCCTCGCTCTCGAGCTCGCCCCGATCCGTGTGAACGCGCTGCACCCGGGGATCATCGGCGACAGCCCGTTCTGGGCGGGCAAGCCCGACGGCGTGCTGGACGCCTACCGGTCACGCACGCCGGGCGGCGAGCTCGCCACGGTGGCCGACGTGGTCGGCACCGTCGAGTTCCTGCTCGACAACCGCGGGGTCTCCGGTACCAGCCTTTACGTCGATCGGGGCTGGACCCTCACCTGAACCGGGAGGTCACGCCGAGCGCGTGACCTCCGCGATCGCCGACCAGTCGAGGTCTCGCAGCGACGGGTCGGCGATCGCGCGTTCGAACACTCCGTGCAGCGCGGCCGCGGTCGGCATCTCTAACCCGACGGATGCGGCGGCGGCCTCCGCCAGGCGCAGGTCCTTGAATCCGAGCGACATGTGGAAGCCGGGCGGGGAGTAGCGGCGCTGGGCGATCACGTCGCCGTAGATCGAGTACGCGGGCGCGGCGAACAGCGAGTGGGTGAGCAGGTCGACGAACGCGGATG
Source organism: Microbacterium sp. SCN 71-21 (assembly GCF_001725695.1). Taxonomy (NCBI): domain Bacteria; kingdom Bacillati; phylum Actinomycetota; class Actinomycetes; order Micrococcales; family Microbacteriaceae; genus Microbacterium; species Microbacterium sp. SCN 71-21. Next base: position 10,535 of record NZ_MEGA01000005.1, on the reverse strand, counting down.
CCTCGACCCCGTGCCGTTCGACGAGTGCGACGGATTCGCCGATGGCCTGCATCGCATGGATGAGGTCGTAGTTGACGGCGATCTTGACGATGTTGGCGGTGCGCGGCACGGCTCCGAACTCCCAGATGCGGGCCGCGAGAGATGCGAGCGCGGGGCGGGCGGTCTCGATCGCCGCGGGATCGCCGGCCGCGAGGATGTTGAGCTGTCCCGCCGCGGCCACCGGGTAGCGTCCGAGCACGGGCGCCGACACGTAGCCGGCGCCGGCCGCTGCCGCCCGCGCCGCGAGCAGGTCGGCCGTGTCGGGGCTCAGCGAGGCGGCGTTCACGTGCACGTGGCCTCGTGCGGCGCCGAGGGCGTCCTCGGTGAGCACGGCCTCGGCGGCCGCGTCGTCGGCGAGCATCGAGATCGACACGGGTGCCCCGAGCGCATCTGCAGGGGATGCCGCGGCCACCGCTCCGGCGGCGACGAGCTCGGCCACCGGGGCATCCGATCTGTTCCAGACGGTCACGCGGTGCCCGGTCTCGAGGAGGCGGCCGGCCATCGCGCGGCCCATCGTGCCGAGTCCGAGGAATCCGATGTCGGTCATGGTGTGCGTCTCCGTGGGCGTCGGGCGGGCGGCGCGCGACTGCGCGACCGGCCGCGGTCAGGGGGTGGGTCGGAAGATGTCGGGGGTGCGGGCGAGCTGGCGACGGGTGCGGCGGATGTGACCCGCGAGCACACGTTCGGCCTCTTCGATGTCGTCGTCGCGCAGGGCCGCCACGATCAGGTGGTGCTCCTCGTAGGCGATGCGGCGTGACTCGGGCTCCCACGACGTGACGTACGCGCGGCGGTACGGCGCCGTGGTGTTCCAGAGCTTCTGGATGAGGGCGCCGAGCTGCACGGTGTCGGCGGCCGCGTAGGTGCCGAGGTGAAAGGCGCGATCGAGTTCGAGGAACGCGTCGGTGTCGGCGCCGACCACACTGATGCGGTGGGCGAGGGCGGAGAGCTCCTCGATGGCGCCGGCGTCGAGTCGGGGCGCCGAGTACCGCAGCAGGAGGGGTTCGAGCCGCTCGCGCATCTCGTACACCTCCTCGCATTCGGCGAGGGAGAGGTGGGAGACCCACGCGCCGGCGTTCGCGACGACCGTGACGAGCCCCTCGTACTCGAGCTGCTGCAGCGCCTGCCGCACCGGCACACGGCTCGCACCGAAGCGGGCGGCGAGATCCTCCTGGCGGATACGCATGCCCGGCGGATAGTCGCCGCCGACGATGCCGCCGCGGATGCTGTCGGCGATGCGCGGTCCGGCGTCTCCGTCGCGGGGGCGGGCGTGCGTGTCGTCGGCATGCGTCGACGCGGTCTGTGCGGTCATCGATGATCCCCTCGGCTCGCCTTCATTCTGCCGGGCGGGCCGGATGCCACAGGATGACGGGGGAGTCGGCCTCGTAGGCCTTGCCGTCGGGGTAGCTGACCAGTTCGAACTGCATGCCCCAGGGGGCTCGGAAGTACAGCCATCGCTGACCGGCGGCGGCACCGGCGCTCGCGATCGGGTCGCCCATGATCTCGACGTCGTACGCGCGCAGGTGGGCGATCGCGGCATCCATGTCGTCGACGTAGAGCGCGAGGTGGTGTCCGCCGATGTCGCTGTTGCGCGGGGGAGGGGACTGCCCGTCGGGCGTCGCATAGGCGAAGACCTCGAGATTGGTGCCGTTGCCGAGACGGTAGAAGCGGATCTCGGTGATCACGGCCCGGGGGTGAACCCCGAGCTGGCGCGACATCCAGTCGTCGTCGGCGCGCTTCGCGCCCAGCGTGTAGACGGGCACGGCGCCGAGCACGTCCACCAGGAAGCGCTCGGCCTCCTCGAGGTCGGGCACGGTGATGCCGAGGTGGTCGGAGCCGCGCAGACCGGGGATTCCTGTCATCGATCGACCTCCTCGTCGTCTGGATCCAGTTTCGGCTCCAGTGTGCGTCAATTCCCGGTTTGAACGCAAGAAGTTCTTGAAATTGGATCCAAACGTGCGTTACCGTGAGTGAGCGCTGACGAGCGGCGCACTGTCGAAGGAGATGGGATGCCCCAACGTCGTCGTCTGCAGACGGGAGTCGACTGGATCTCGCTGTCGACCACCGCCGCCGACTGGAAAGCCGCCGACCCGGAGCTGCTGACAGCCATGTACGGCGAGCTCCACCTCATCCGTGCCTTCGAGGAGGCCGTGCTCGACCTCGCCGCCGCCGGCCTCGTGCACGGTCCCGCGCACTCGAGCATCGGTCAGGAGGGCGGCGCCGTCGGCTCGATCATCGGCCTGCGTCCCACCGATGCCGTCAACGGCTCCCACCGCGGACACCACCAGTTCCTCGCGAAGGCGATCACCTACGTCGCCGGCGGCCGGCTCGACCTCGGTGCCCTCGTCGACCCGGCGCTGAACGCGCTGCTCCAGCGCACGCTCGCCGAGATCCTCGGCCTCGCACCGGGGTTCTCGGGCGGACGCGGCGGGTCGATGCACCTGCAGTGGCTCGAGGCGGGCGCGCTCGGAACGAACGCCATCGTCGGCGGCGGCGCCCCCATCGCCGCCGGCCACGCGTGGGCGCAGAAGCACGCCGGCACGACGGATGTCTCGGTCAACTACTTCGGCGACGGCTCGAGCCAGATCGGCTCGGTGCTCGAGTCGTTCAACCTCGCCGCGACCTGGCACCTCCCGGTCGCGTTCTTCATCGAGAACAACCTCTACGCGGTCTCGACCCATGCCTCGGAGGCCAGCGCCGACGCCCGCTTCTCGGTGCGCGGGCAGGGGTTCTCCATCCCGTCGTGGCGGGTCGACGGCATGGACCCCCTCGCCGTGCACCTCGCGATGACCGAGGCGACCGAGCGGATGCGCGCGGGCGACGGTCCTGCGATCGTCGAGGCGGAGGTCTACCGCTTCTTCCACCAGAACGGCCCCTACCCCGGGAGCGCCTTCGGCTACCGCACGAAGGACGAGGAGGCCAGCTGGCGCGAGCGCGATCCGATCGCCCTCCTCGGCGGCAGGCTCCGTTCGCTCGGCATCGCCTCCGACGCCGAGCTCGAAGCCGTGCGCGACCAGGCCGTCGCGGCGATGGTCGACGCCGTCGCGGCGCTCGTCGAGGACGACCCCGACAACGCCGGTCGTCGTCGCATCCGCCCCGAGCTCTGGCCCGACCCGGCAGTGGTCGACACCGGCATCCGCGGCGACGAGTCCGAACTCGCGGATGCCGCGGCATCCGACCCGATCGTGTTCGACGGGCCGTGGCGGGACATCCGCTTCGTCGACGCCGTCGCCGCGGTGATGGACCGGCGCATGTCCGAGGACGAGCGCATCGTCGTGCTCGGCGAGGACGTCCACCGACTCAACGGCGGTACGAACGGCGCCACGAAGGGGCTCGCGAAGGCATATGGACCCGAGCGGGTCATCGGCACCCCCATCAGCGAGAACGGGTTCTTCGGGCTCGCCGGAGGCATCGCGCTCGACGGCAGGTTCCGGCCGGTCGTCGAGTTCATGTACCCCGACTTCATGTGGGTCGCGGCCGACCAGGTGTTCAACCAGGTCGGTAAGGCCCGCCACATGTTCGGCGACAACAACACGGTGCCGCTCGTGCTGCGCACCAAGGTCGCCATGGGATCCGGCTACGGATCGCAGCACCTGATGGACCCCGCCGGCATCTTCGCGACCCAGCCCGGCTGGCGCATCGTCGCCGCCTCGACCGCGGCGGACTACGTGGGCCTCATGAACGCGGCGCTGCAACTCGATGACCCCGTGCTCGTGATCGAGCACGTCGATCTCTATGGCCAGGCCGACCGTGTGCCCGATGCGCCGCTCGACTACGTCATCCCGCCTCGCAGCGCAGCCGTGCGCCGGGAGGGCGCGGAGCTCACCGTGCTCACCTACCTCTCCATGGTGCAGTCCTCGCTCGACGCCGTCGCCGAGACCGGCGTCGATGCGGAGGTGATCGATCTGCGCTGGCTCGACCGGGCCTCCTTCGACTGGGACACCGTGGGGGAGAGCATCCGCAAGACCAACAACGTGCTCATCGTCGAGCAGGGCTCGCGCGGCCCGTCGTATGGCGCGTGGCTCGCCGACGAGATCCAGCGGCGGTTCTTCGACTGGCTGGACCAGCCCGTCGAGCGGGTCACCGGCGGCGAGGCGAGCCCGAGCATCTCCCGCATCCTCGAACGCGCCGCGATCGCGGGGACCCCCGAGATCGTCACCGAGATCGACGCCATGCGTCGCGCCTGGGGCGGTCGCTGATGGCCGCCGTGATCCGCATGCCGGAGGTCGCCACGGGCACCGGCGAGGCGGCGATTCAGACGTGGCTCGTCGAGATCGGGACGGCCGTCGCCGCCGGCCAGCCGATCGTCGAGATCGAGACCGAGAAGGCCGTCGTCGAGTACGAGACCGAGGTCGCCGGCGAGCTCGCCGCGATCCTCCTCCCGGCCGGGGAAGCGGGCGCCGTCGGTGCGCCGATCGCCGTCGTCGCCGAGGCTGGCGAGTCCCGCGCCGATGCCCTTGCCGCCGCGGAGGCGGAGGGTGTCGTCGTCGGTGGCCCGCCCGCCGACGCGGTTCCCCCTGCGCCTGCACCGACGCCGACGCCGACGACGGCGGCCGCATCCGTCACGGCGTCCGAGCCCGTGCCGACGGCGGTCACCGAGCCCGTGCCGACACCGGAATCGGCTGCCGAATCGGTGCCCGCACCGCCTGCGCCCGATGCGCCGGCGGACGATGACGCAGGCCCCGATTCCTCGGCTGGGCGCGTGTTCGCCTCCCCGCTCGTGCGTCGACTCGCGGGCGAGCGCGGCATCGATCTCGCCGCCGTGCGCGGCTCGGGCCCGCGCGGTCGCGTCGTGCGGCGCGACCTCGACGATCTGCCCGCGCCGGCGCCCGTGGCCCCGGCGGCGACGGCCCCTGTCTCGACGCCCGTGCCGCCCGCCCCCGCGGGAGCTCAGGCTCCCGCACCGGCCGGCGCTGAGGACATCCCGCACACCGGCATGCGTCGCGCCATCGCGCGTCGGCTCACCGAGGCGAAGACCGAGATCCCCCACATCTACCTGCGGGCGGACTGCCGGGTGGACGCCCTCCTCGATCTGCGCGCACGCATCAACGAGGGTCGTGCCGCCGATGCGCGCGTGTCGGTCAACGACCTCGTCGTCAAGGCGGTCGCCGCCGCGCTCCTCGATGTGCCCGAGGCCAACGCCATCTGGCTCCCGGAGGTCACCCGGCGCTTCTCCGGCGTCGATCTCGCGATCGCAGTCTCGATCCCGGGCGGACTCGTGACCCCGGTCGTCCGCGGGGTCGACACGCTTCCGGTCGGGCGTCTCGGCGCGGTCATCCGCGAACTCGCCGAGCGGGCGCGGGCGGGGCGCCTCAAGCAGAGCGAGCTCGAGGGCGGATCGTTCTCGGTCTCGAACCTCGGCATGTACGGCACCGCAGAGTTCGCGGCCATCATCAATCCGCCGCACTCGGGCATCCTCGCCGTCGGCGCCGCGACGCGGCGGCCGGTCATCGACGATGACGGCGAGCTCTCGGTGGCGACGGTCATGACCGTGACGCTGTCCGCCGATCATCGCGTGCTCGACGGGGCGCTCGCCGCCCAGTGGCTCGCCGCATTCGTCCGGAGGATCGAGCACCCGCTGTCGCTGCTCGTGTGACACGCCGACGGATGCCGCGGCCCCCGGAATGATGGATCCCGCGGGCGCGTTGCGCCTGTCGAACCACACCGAAAGGAACGTCATGGCCCGCATCGCCGTCATCGGAGGAACCGGCTACGCCGGAAGTCACATCGTGCGCGAGGCGGTGAGCCGTGGACACACCGTCATCTCCGTGGCCCGCTCCGTGCCGGCCGAGCGCGTCGAGGGCGCGACCTACGTCGAAGGGACGTTGCTCGACGTGCCGTCGCTCGTCGCCGAGCTGCAGGGCGTCGACGTGGTCGTGTCGGCCGCGGCGCCGCGCGGCGACATGGCGGGCAAGCTCCGGCCCGCGACGGCCGAGCTGCTCGCGGCGCTGCCGGACTCCGTGCGGCTGGGCGTCATCGGCGGCGCGGGCGGCAGCCTCGTCGCCCCGGGTGGCCCGCGCCTGATCGACAGCGGGTTCCCCGAGGAGTACAAGGCGGAGGCGTTCGAGGCGATCGGCATCCTCGAGGACCTCCAGGCGACGGATGCCGCGAAGGACTGGTTCTTCGTGCACCCGGCTGCAGAGTTCGGCGCGTGGGCGCCGGGCGAGCGCACGGGGGCCTACCGCGACGGCGACGACGTGCTCGTCTCGGACGAGAACGGCAAGTCGTACATCTCCGGCGCCGACCTGGGTGTCGCGGTGGTCGATGAGATCGAGACGCCGGCGCACCACCGCGGGCGCTTCACGATCGGGTACTGACCGACGCCTCCGGGTCAGACGAGGTCGCGCCAGTCGATCTCGTCTGACCCGTCGTCATCCTCATCGTCGTCGTTGAGACGGATGACGGGAAGCGACATCGTCTCGGTCGGCGGACCCATCACGGTGGCCTCGTCGCGGCGATGACGCAGCACGTCGTCGATGTACGACGACACGACCTCCGCGAGGGGGACCGACGCCCCCCGTGCCTGCGACATGTACCAGCGATGCTCGAGCACCTGGTGGAACACCTCGGCGGGCTCGAGCTTCGCGCGCAGATCGAACGGGATCGAGGTCACGACCGGCTCGAAGATGCGGGTCAGCCATTCGTGGGCGACCATGTCTTCGTCCTGCCCGGGGCGGGCGGCCCGCGCGCGGAACTCGTCGAGGTCGTTCAGGAGTCGCCGTGCCTGGTTCTCCTCGACGTCGAGGCCCGTCAGGCGCAGCAGACGCCGCTGATGGTGTCCCGCGTCCACGACCTTCGGACGGATCGCCACGCGAGTGCCGTCGCCGGTGGTCGAGATCGACATCTCTCCGATGTCGAAGCCGAGCGCGTTGAGCTTGTGCACCCGCTCGGTGATGCGCCAGGACTCGCTCGCGCTGAAGCTCTCCTGATCGGTGAGGGCGGCCCACAGCGACCGGTACGACGAGAGGATGCCATCGGCCACCGCGACCGCGTCGATGCCGCCCTCGAGCCGCCCGCC
>NZ_MEGA01000005.1:0-3407 GCF_001725695.1 Microbacterium sp. SCN 71-21 | reverse complement strand
GACGTCGAGGTCGTGCTCGCGCTGTCCGGGGGTGAGGCCACTCTCGTGCAGCTCGCCGGTCTCGGCGTCGACGAGATAGGCCGCGAACGCGCCCGCGTCGCGCCGGAAGAGGGTGTTCGAGAGCGACACGTCGCCCCAGAAGAAGCCGACGTTGTGCAGGCGCACGAGCAGCACGGCGAGCGCGTCGACGAGTCGTGTGGCGGTGTGCGGGCGCAGCACCTGCGTGAACAGCGCCCGGTAGGGGAGCGAGAACTTCAGATGCGCGGTCACGAGGGCGGCGGGAAGCGGTGCGCCGGCGGCATCCCGTCGCCCGCCGATCACTGCGACGCGCTCGACACAGGGCACGTCGAGCCGCGCGAGGTTGCCGAGCATGTCGTACTCGCGGCGCGCCATCCCCTCGGTGGTCTCTTTGATGGCCACGACGCGACCGGACAGGTTCGCGAACCTCACCAGGTGCCGTGAGAGGCCCTTGGGGAGGTACACGATCGAGGACGACGGCCAGTCCGACAGCGGCAGGCTCCAGGGCAGCGACAGCAGCCCCGGGTCGATGTCGCTCGCGGTGATGCTCAGGTACTCCGGCACGGATGCCCCTCAGAAACGGCGGCGGCGCGGGAGCACGCCCCCGCGCCGCTGCACTGCGGTGTGATGCGATCAGGCCGCGGCGATGGCCTTGTCGGTCAGGCGCTCGCCGGACTCCAGGTCGAACACGTGCACGTGGCCCGGAACGGGAGCGAGCACGACGGTCTCGCCGGCGTTCGGGTGACGACGTCCGTCGACGCGGGCGACGATGTCGGTGCGCTTGCCGGCGATGTCGGCGTGGCCGTACAGGTAGCCGTCGGCGCCGAGTTCCTCGACGAGGTCGACGGTGACCGACAGGCCCTTCTCGCCGGCGCCGACGATCTGGATGTCCTCGGGGCGCACCCCGATCGTCACCTCGCTGCCGTGGGCCTTGCCGATCGTGTCGGCCTCGACCGGCACCACGAGGTCGCCGAAGCGCACGCCGCCCTCGGTGAGGTCGACGGGGAACAGGTTCATCGCGGGCGAGCCGATGAAGCCGGCCACGAACACGTTGTTCGGCTTCTCGTACAGGTCGCGCGGGGTGCCGACCTGCTGCAGCAGGCCGTCCTTGAGCACGGCGATGCGGTCGCCCATCGTGAGCGCCTCGGTCTGGTCGTGGGTGACGTACACGGTGGTGACGCCGAGGCGCCGCTGCAGCGAGGCGATCTGCGTGCGGGTCTGCACACGCAGCTTCGCGTCGAGGTTCGACAGCGGCTCGTCCATGAGGAACACCTGCGGCTGGCGCACGATCGCACGGCCCATGGCGACGCGCTGACGCTGGCCACCCGAGAGGGCCTTCGGCTTGCGGGTGAGGTACTGCTCGAGGTCGAGCAGCTTCGCGGCCTCGAGCACCCGCTGCGCCCGCTCCTCCTTGCCGACGCCGGCGATCTTGAGCGCGAAGCCCATGTTCTCCGCGACGGTCATGTGGGGGTACAGGGCGTAGTTCTGGAAGACCATCGCGATGTCGCGATCCTTCGGGGGCACGTCGGTGACGTCGCGGTCGCCGATGCGGATGTGACCGGAGTTGACCTCCTCGAGGCCGGCGAGCATGCGCAGCGACGTGGACTTGCCGCATCCCGACGGGCCGACCAGCACGAGGAACTCCCCGTCGCCGATCTCGAGGTTGAGCTTGTCGACCGCGGGGCGGGTGCCTCCGGGGTACAAGCGGGTCGCGTTGTCATAGGTGACGGACGCCATGTTCTCTTCTCCTTCACCGGCAGGCACGTGCCGGACGATCCGTAGTGATGGAATGAGCGGGGGCTTGTCCCGCACGCCCACCGTTGGGCGTGATTCGAGTATGGCACGCGACGCTTCAACCCCGCGAGGTGCGCACATAGTGCAGGATGAGCATTCGTTGGTGTTCCGTCTGGGCATTTCACAGGGTGCCTGACTAGCATCGACGAGGTCGCGAATCCCGCGTGACTGCCCCCGGTTGACGCCGGTTCTTCGTGTGTGCAGAGGTGTGATGTCCAGCAACGATTCTTCGGATGCCGCGGTGCCCGCCGATTCGTCGGTGGACCGTCGCAGCGCAGTCCGTGAGAAGGCGCAGCTGGTCCACGCCCGTCAATCCCGTGCGCGCCGGTGGCGCATCGCACTGCTCAGCGCCCTCGCCGTCGTCGTCGTCGCCGCCATCGGCGCCGGTATCGCGATCGCCCTGGTGACGCCGTCGGGCAAGCCGCAGCTCACCCCGCCGAATGCGACGGACTCCGGGTTCCGGGTGTCCGACGTCAGCGCGCGGGCGGCGATCGCCTCGACGGCCAGCCCCTCGCCCTCCACGGACGCAGCGGCCGCTGCGGCGAGCCCGTCGCCGAGCTCCTCGTCGGCGTCGAACGTCGACATCCGCATCTACATCGATTACCTGGCACCGGGGTCGAAGGAGTTCCAGCTCGCCAACGCGCAGCAGCTGTCGACCTGGGTCTCGCAGGGGGCGGCCACGCTCACCTACTACCCGGTCGCGATGCTCGCCGCGAAGTCGAACGGCACCAAGTACTCCCTCCGCGCAGCCAGCGCCGCGGTGTGCGTGGCGACGCAGCAGCCGGATTCGCTCTTCAGCTTCACCCAGAGCCTGCTGAGCCAGCAGCCGTCCGTCGACTCCGACGGACTGAGCGATCAGCAGCTCGCGAGCGTCGCCGTCGGCGCCGGATCCGACGACACCGTCAGCGACTGCATCGAGAACGAGAAGTACATGGCCTGGGTCAAGGACGCGACCGATGCCGCGTTGAAGTCGCTGCCGGCGACCGATGGACTCAAGCTCACCGCCGCGCCGACGATCCTGGTCAACGGCAAGCCGTACACCGGGGCGCTCGACGACCCGAAGGAGTTCGCGCAGTTCGTTCTGACCAGCGCGAGCGAGAAGTACTACAGCACGCCCACGCCGACACCCAGCCCGAGCTCCACGCCGCTCGACTGAGCTCGCCGGCCCCACGGATAGACTGTGGGCTCTGCCGACATGGCGCAATTGGTAGCGCACCCGACTTGTAATCGGGCGGTTGCGGGTTCAAGTCCCGCTGTCGGCTCCAGGCTCAGACCCCGCACCCGCGGAATTACGCGGAAAGGTGTGGGGTCTTTGTCATATTCGCAGGCTGCTGTGAGTCGATCTGGGTCCGGAAATGGTCCACATATTGCCCGTGACGGCGCCCTCGCGGGACATCGGTACGGAGCACTACGGGATAGCCCTGGGCGGGCTGCGAGACTGTGGTTCTCCTCGATGCCGCGGCGCAGACCCACCCACGGAAGGGCCTGGGAGGCGATCCGAGCAGGCACCGCGCATGTAGGTGGTATGACTCACCACCTCGACACCACGGCGCTGGCGGCGCAGGAGCGGCTCATCACTCAGGATGAGCTCGCGG
>NZ_MEGA01000004.1:373-44745 GCF_001725695.1 Microbacterium sp. SCN 71-21 | reverse complement strand
TTGTCGGGGTCGATGTTCGCACCGGCGGGCGTGAGCTCGAGCGACTGCACGGGCTGACCCTTCGCCTTGATCGCGAGATCGAGGAAATAGCCGATCATCGAGTCGGGGATGTCCGTTTCGATGATGTGGGTGCCGGCGTTGGCGACATCCTGGAAGCGCGAGAGCACGTTCGCCGGGGTGAACTGCGCGAGGATCGCCTCCTGCAGCTGACGCTGGCGGAGCATCCGGTCCCAGTCGCTCGTCGTGTAGCGCGAGCGGGCGTACCACTGCGCCGTGTCGCCGTCCATGTGCTGCGCACCCGGCTCGATCCACCCGATCGCCCACTTGCTCGCGGGCTCGTTCGTGTACGTCGGCCCCCAGCCCTTCGGGAGTCGTTCGGTGACGGTGATGTCGATGCCGCCGAGCGCGTCGATGAGGGCCGCGAAGCCGTCCATGTCGATGAAGACGTAGTACGGGATCGTGAGTCCGGTGACGCCCTCCGCGGCATCCTTCACCGCTTCGATACCGGGGCTGTATTGATACGTGGTCGCGTCGGGATAGATGTCGGTGCCCTTGCGGAGCACGTTCACCTCGGTGAAGATCTCGTTGATCGCGCAGTGGGCGGTGCCGCAGTTCTTGCCCTTGTAGCCGTCGGGGAAGAGAGTCTGCATCGGCCCCGGCGCGAACGGCACGTCCTTCATGTCGCGCGGGATACCGGTGATGGTGACCTGTCCGGTGTCGGCGTTGACGGATGCCACGGAGATGCTGTCGGGGCGCATCGAATCGCGTCCCGCTCCGCTGTCGACGCCCAGCAGGAGGATGTTGTAGTACCCGTCGGTCGGCGCGACGGCGGGGCCGCCCGCGCTGAACACCGACCCGAGCGCATTCCGTGCCGAGCCGACCAGCACCGCCGCGTACCCCGCGCCGCCGCTGACCACGAGCGTCACCGCGACGACAGCGGCCGGCACCGCGAGGCGTGCCCACGGGCGCGTCTTGATGAGCCGTACGAGCCGCAGCGTGTCGAGAGCGAGCACGATCCAGAGCACGGCGTACGCGACGAGGGCGATCTGGATGATCAGCAGCACGAGACTGTTCGTGACGACGGTGAGGAAGAACGGTCGCCACACAACGGCGACGAGCACGGCCAGAACCGCGAGCACCCACATGACGAGGGTCGCACCGAGGCCGAGTTTCGCGAGGCGGCGGTTGCCCGCCGCGGCCTGTGCCGAGCCCGGGATCAGGAGGTTCACGACGACGAGCCACCAGGCACGCCGCGTCATGACCGCCGGCGACGTGCTGTCGGGGTAGCGGATCGGATAGGGGTTGACGAGACCCCGTTCGTCGCCCGGCCGCCGGGGGGTGCGGGGGGCGACGGTCACAGGCTGTCCTTCAGGCGGTGGTTCTTCTGCGCCACCTGATCCTCCAGCTCGCGCGCGTACGCCTCGACCCTGTCGGCGAGGCGCGGATCGGAGGCACCGAGGATGCGCACGGCGAGCAGCCCGGCGTTCTTCGCGCCGCCGATCGAGACGGTCGCGACCGGGATGCCGCCGGGCATCTGAACGATCGACAGCAGCGAGTCGAGCCCGTCGAGGGTCGCGAGCGGCACCGGCACCCCGATGACGGGGAGGGCGGTGACGGAGGCGAGCATCCCGGGGAGGTGCGCGGCACCGCCGGCGCCCGCGATGATCGCCTTCAGGCCGCGGCCGCGCGCCTCACGCCCGTAGGCGATCAGCTTGTCGGGGGTGCGGTGGGCGGAGACGATCTCGACCTCGTGCGGCACGCCGAAGTCGCCCAGCACCTGGGAGGCGTCGGCCATCACCCGCCAGTCGGAGTCGGAACCCATCACGACCCCGACCAGGGGCGCGTCGGAGGAATGCAGCGCGCGCGTCACCCGTCCAGGCTAGGGCGCTCGTGCTGGACATCACCGCAACGGCGCGCGGTCACGGCATCCGGGCGCCGGCCGCCCGGCGCACGCCTCAGTCGAGGAAGAAGGATGCCGCGGCCACGGCGTCCGCGCGGACCGCGTCGAGATCGCTCCCCGACACGTTGACGTGGCCGACCTTCCGCCCGGGTCGGGGCGCCTTGCCGTAGGTGTGCACCTTCGCGTCGGGGTGCGCGGCCATCGCCGCAGCGAAGCGCTCGTCGAGCGATCCGGCGACGGGGCCGCCGAGCACGTTGATCATCACGGTCCAGGGCGCGCGCGCGGCGGTGTCGCCCAGGGGCAGATCGAGCACGGCACGCAGGTGCTGCTCGAACTGGCTGGTCACCGCGCCGTCCTGCGTCCAGTGGCCGCTGTTGTGCGGGCGCATCGCGAACTCGTTGACCAGCACGCGTCCGGAGGCCGTCGCGAACAGCTCGACCGCCAGCATCCCGGTGACGCCGACGCCGTGCGCGACGCCGGTCGCGATGCGGGTCGCCTCGGCGGCGACCTCGGGGGCGAGGCCCGCCGCCGGGGCGACGACCTCGGCACACACGCCGCCGCGCTGCACCGTCTCCACGACCGGATACGCGACGAGCTCCCCCGAGGGGCGGCGGGCGACCTGCGCGGCGAGCTCGCGGTCGAAGTCGACGAGCTCCTCGACGAGCAGCGCACCGCCGCGGCCATCCTCGGCGAGCGCCGCGAACCAGTCGTCGGCGTCGGTGGCCGCACCGACGACCCGCACGCCCTTGCCGTCGTAGCCGCCGCGCGGAGTCTTGACCACGGCGCGGCCGCCGTGGGAGGCGAGGAATGCACCCAGCGCCTCGGCGTCGGCGACCTCCGCCCAGTCGGGCTGAGGGAGGCCGAGCTCGGCGACCTTGCGGCGCATCGCGAGCTTGTCCTGCGCGTACTGCAGGGCGTCCGGCCCGGGGTGCACGGCGACGCCGTCGGCGATGAGGGCGCGCAGCACGTCCTGCGGAACGTGCTCGTGGTCGAAGGTGAGCACGTCGACGTCTTTCGCGAACGCCCGCACCGTCTCGATGTCTCGGTAGTCGCCCACGGCCGTCGCGGCGAGCGCCGCCGACATGCCCGGCTCCTCCGCGAGCACGCGGATCTCCACGCCCAGCTCGACCGCCGGGGCGATCATCATGCGGGCGAGCTGCCCGCCCCCGACGACTCCGACGCGCACGGTCATGCGTCTCCCTTCGACCGATCCATTCTGCCGCAGGCGTCGCGACGGGTGCGCGTCAGAGGGTCTCGCCGGTGGTGTGACTGTCGCGGTGGGCCAGGATCTGTCCGACCTCGACCTGGTCGACGAGCACCTCGTGCACGAGGTTCACGTCGCGGATGCCGCGCAGCACGAGAGGTTTCTCGGTGCCGGAGGCGAGCTCGATCGTGCCCGCGCGCCACAGACGCTGCCACAGGCCGCGCCGGACGGTGATCGCATAGCCGCGCGTGTGACCGACCTCGCGGTGGGTGCGTGAGAGCAGACCGCTGCGCTCGATGACCCGGCGCGTCGTGATCGTGTAGGTGTGCGCGGACCACGCGAGATACGGCAGTACGACGAGCAGCACGATGACGATCGCGGCCACGGCGGGGACCACCCAGATCGGCAGCCCGAAAGGCGGGTCGAACAGGAAGTAGCCGGTCGCGCCGCACACAGCGATGAGCAGAAGCGCCGACCAGAACAGTCCGGCACCCACCGGTCGCATCCGGGCGATGCGCCGTTCGGGCGCGTCGACACCCGGGGCGGGGGTCTGCGGCCGGCCGTAGCCGTAGGCCGAGGTGTTGCTCACCCTCTCATTGTGGCGGCCGGTACCGACGGCGCGAGCTGCGCCACGCGGGACCGGAACGGCGAGCGACGCCCCACCTCACCGCACGTGGGTGACGTCTCCCGCTGCGACGGCCGTCTCACCCGCAGCCCCGCGCACGACCAGGCGTCCGTCGGTGTCGATGCGCACGGCCTCGCCCACGAGCGCGGAACCGTCGGGGAGGGACACGGTGACGGCGCGCCCGAGCGTCAGGCACAGCGCCTCGATCTCACCCCGCAGACCCGCCGCCGACGCGTCGCCTCCGGCTGCCGCGAGCGCGGCCAGCTGCTCGTCGAGAGCCGTCAGGTAGTCGGCGATCAGGCGATCCTCGTCGACGGCGACCCCGAGGGCGGCGAACGAGGTCGCGGTGGTCACGGGCAGGTCGACCGCGGCCATCCGCGTGTTCACTCCGGAGCCGACGACGACGGTCGAGGGCGAGCCGGCGACGGCTTCGGCGAGGATGCCGCAGATCTTCAGTCCGTCCACGAGCACGTCGTTGGGCCACTTCAGCCCGGCGGAGTTGCCGGTTCCGCGCAGCTGCGCGGCGACAGCGCGGGTCATCGCGGCGCCGGCGGCGAGCGGGATCCAGCCGCGGGCCGCAATCGGGAGCCCGGCGACGTCGACGACGACGGACAGGGCGAGCGCGGCGCCGGGTGGCGCGACCCAGGTGCGGTCGAGGCGACCCCGCCCCCGACGCTGGTCGGTGGTCAGCAGCGCCGACAGGTGCGGCCAGTCGCGGGGCGCGTCGCGGACGGCGGCCACGAGGTCGGCGTTCGTGGAGTCGGTGTGCTCGGCGACCTGGAGCCTCGGGCTGACCGCGGCGGCGAGGGGGAATCCTGCGGCGGGAATGGGCATGCCGCCACCCTACGCGCGGGCTCCGGGCCGTCGGCATCCGCCGCCATGTCTCAGACGAGGAACAGCGGATGCCTCCGCCTGTTGTCCGAACCCTCCAAGCTTCGGACGGGGCCGGTGGATAGGGTGGAATCCGTGACCGACACCCCCGACCTCACGACCACCGCTGCCAAGATCGAGGACCTGCGCCGCCGTTACCGCGAGGCGGTCGTCGACGCCGAGACCGTCGCGCAGACCAAGCAGCACGCCAAGGGCAAGCTCACCGCCCGCGAGCGCATCGAGATGCTGCTCGACCACGGGTCGTTCACCGAGGTCGATGAGTACGTGCGCCACCGCACCACCGCGTTCGGCATGGAGAAGTCGCGTCCCTACGGCGATTCCGTCGTCACCGGCGTCGGCACGATCCACGGTCGCACCGTCGCCGTCTACTCGCAGGACTTCTCGACCTTCGGGGGCTCCCTCGGCGAGGTCGCGGGCGAGAAGATCATCAAGGTCATGGAGCTGGCGCTGCGCAGCGGCATCCCGATCATCGGCGTGCTCGACTCGGGCGGCGCGCGCATCCAGGAGGGTGTGGTCGCGCTCGGCAAGTACGGCGAGATCTTCCGCCTGAACACCGCCTCGTCGGGCGTGATCCCGCAGATCTCGATCATCATGGGCCCGGCTGCGGGCGGTGCCGTCTACGGCCCGGCGCTCACCGACTTCGTGATCATGGTCGACAAGACCAGCCAGATGTTCGTCACCGGCCCCGACGTGATCAAGACGGTCACCGGCGAGGACGTCGGGATGGACGAGCTCGGCGGCGCCCACACGCACAACACCCGGTCGGGCGTCGCGCACTACCTCGCCGACGACGAGGAGGACGCGATCGACTACGCGCGCTCGCTGCTCGCCTTCCTCCCCGACAACAACATGTCGGAGGTGCCCGACTACGAGTCGGCGTTCGACTTCGAGACGACCGACTCCGACCGCACCCTCAACACGGTCATCCCCGACTCCCCCAACCAGCCCTACGACATGCACGGCGTCATCGAGCACATCGTCGACGACGGCGACTTCCTCGAGGTGCAGCCGCTGTTCGCGCCGAACATCCTCATCGGGTTCGGCCGCGTCGAGGGCCGGTCGGTGGGCATCATCGCCAACCAGCCGTCGCAGATGGCGGGCACCCTGAACATCGACGCAGGCGAGAAGGCGGCGCGTTTCGTGCGCTTCTGCGACGCGTTCTCGATCCCGATCGTGACGCTCGTCGACGTGCCCGGCTACCTCCCCGGCACCGACCAGGAGTGGACCGGCGTCATCCGCCGCGGCGCGAAACTCCTCTACGCGTATGCCGAGGCGACAGTGCCGCTGGTGACGGTGATCCTGCGCAAGGCCTACGGCGGCGCGTACATCGTCATGGGCTCCAAGCAGCTCGGCGCCGACATCAACCTGGCCTGGCCGACCGCCGAGATCGCGGTCATGGGCGGCCAGGGCGCGGTGAACATCCTCTACCGCGGCGAGCTCAAGCGCGCCGAGGAGGCCGGCGAGGACGTCGCCGCCGTGCGCGCCCGCCTCGCCAACGAGTACACCTACAACGTCACCTCCCCGTTCCTCGCCGCCGAGCGCGGCGAGCTCGACGGCATCATCGAGCCGGCGCAGACCCGCGTGTCGATCGCGAAGGCCCTGCGGGCACTGCGCGGCAAGCGTGCGTCGCTCCCGCCGAAGAAGCATGGGAACATCCCCCTGTGAGCCTGTTCGACGAGACGGATGCCGCGTCCCCCGTGCCCGTGCGCATCGACGTGCGTCGCGGCAACCCGACGGACGAGGAGCTGGCGGCGATCGTCGCGGTGGTGACCGAGGCGTATGCGGCCGAACAGGCGGGAGCGGTCGCCGCCCCGGCGCGGCGACCGAGCGGATGGCAGCTCACCCGCCGTGCGCTGCGCACATCGATCGACCGCAGGGGCGGCTGGGGCGGCTTCCGCGGTTGATCCGACGCTGTCGGAACGATGTCACCCGAAGTACCTACATACAGGCGCGCTGAAGGTGCGAATACTGATATCGCTGGGTTTCCCAGCGAGAGCTCGACCTGACACTGTTGCGGGGTCAGGGAGCCACTCGCAGACGATATCGGGTAATCGTCTGCTGGCGAGGGGCAGGCGCATCCGCCGCCCCTCGCCCTCTCTTTTGGTGCGCGGCAGGTCTGCGCGAGCACTCCGAGCGCTCAGCGCGGCGAGCGCTCGATCTCGCGCCACAGGTCGACACTGTCGTCCTCGTCGAGGCCGATGGTGCGGGCGGCGCGCCCGACGACCGTGACGGCGACACGAGGATCGCTGCTCGTGCGCACGTACACACGGTCCGACCGGGCCGAACGCAGGGTGTCGGCCAGCTCGGCCCGGATCTCGCCCAGCTCCTCCTCGCCGATGTCGTCGATCGCCCCGTCGTCGGACAACGACACGGATGCCCCGCGTCGGCGCACGCTCTCGAGCGCCGCCCTGACTTCGGGATCGAGCAGGCGCGCACCGCGCAACTCGTCGCGCAGGCGCCCCTCCACCACGCGCGCCTCGATCCGTTCGTCGTCGGAGAGGACGCCCCGGCGATCGATGACCCGGGCGAGCGCGTCGCCGGCGCTCAGAAGCACACGGTTCACCTGCACGCGGCGTTCATGGGCCTGCGCGCCCTGCGCGGCCGATTGGGCCGAAGCGACACGTTGCACCTCGCCGAGCCGTTCCGTGTCGAGCGCGGCACGGTCGAGTGCGAGCACCAGGAACTGCGCGGCGCCCACCCAGACCGTCGACCCGACGAGACCGAGACCGAGCGCGGTCGCCGGGCCCAGCAACGAGATCGACCACCCCGCGAGCACGACGATTCCCGTCCACGCCATCCAGGGGCGCCGGCGCACGGTGAGCGTCGCCATGAGCGCGCCGATGGCACCGAGGTACCAGGTGGTGTGCGTCCCCGGCGTCGTGTGGGGGCCCGCGCCGTAGGCGACGAGCGGGGGCAGTGCCACCGTCGCCGCGAGGGCGAGCAACGCCAGCGGGATGGGCAGGTGATCGCCCGAACTCGACACCGTCTCCGGCTGGCTCGACCGCGTGATCACCGCGGTCCAGCCCCACAGGATGCACAGCCACGCCACCGCCAGGTACCCGAGCATGCAGCCCAGCAGCAGCCATCCGTCGTCGACGGGCGCGCCGATCCACATGCCGCGGAGCGTGAGCGCGACGCTGAACGCGACCGCGAGGAGTCGGATGACGGAGGCCGTGGACATCAGGAGACCGTCGCCTTCCAGATGAGGTCGACGACCGTGCCCGAAGCATCCGAGGAGATGCGGGTCTCGCCGCCGAACGCGGCCACGCGCGCGATGATCGACCCGCGCACGCCCAGGCGGTCATCCGGGATCTCGTCGATCGAGAAGCCGGGCCCGGTGTCGCGCACGGTCACCGTCACCCGGCCGGGCGCACGCTCTCCCGTCACGGTCACCTCGAGCCCCGCGCCATCGGCGTGGGCGATCGCATTGACGATGGCCTGGGTGCCCGCGAGCACCATCGCCCGCATCGCACGGCCGGGGACATCCGGGGTGTCGGGGGCGATGCGACGGCGGACCGCGGCATCCGACCCCGCCTCGACGAGCGCGCGCTGCAGCTCGTCCGCGAGCGATGACGCCGACCGGGGATGGTCACTGCCCTCGCCCGCCGTGACGTCGACGTTCGCGAGGCGGTTGAGCGCGTCACGTGCCATCTGCACGGCGAGCTCGCGCTCCCGATCGGTCCCCGCGCGCTGCGCGGCGATGAGCGCCGCGATGACGCTGTCGTGCATCAGAGCGGCGACGGCGACACGCTCACTCTCGGTCGCAGCCATCGCCGCCGCCCGCGCGGACGCCTCGATCGCGCGTTCGCGATGCTCGTCGATACGGCTCGCCGTGGAACGGAACGTCCAGGCGAGCGCGAGCAGCACCGCGCCGAAGATGACCAGGAACGCGACGTCGAGCGCCGTCGGCAGCCAGGCCGCCGGCGCGAAGCCGAGCTCGACCATGCGCATCGCACCGTAGACGACAGGGATGCCGACCGTCGCGATGACCTGCCACCGCCTCGGGAGCGCGACGACGGCGGCGAGGGTCGCGACGTTGCCCAGCACATAGGGCCAGGCGTGCGAGGTGGCGGGCGATCCGTGGCCGTAGGCGCCGACGGGCCACAGGACGAGGGCGATCGTGTAGGCGATCACGAAGATCGTGCCGGCGAGCTCCTTCTGCCGCCCCGTCGCGAACGAGACGATCGCCACCGCGAGGGGGACGAAGATCAGCAGGATCTCGATCGTGTTCCAGAACGGATCGACCGCCTGCGCGGCGATCGCCTCGACGATCGTCTGGGCGCCGAGCACCACGCTCGCGAGCGCCACGGCTCGGCCGAGCACCATCTCGACCCGCTCGCGGGTGAGGGATCCGTCGCGCGCGATCGCGTGGGGCGCCGGCAGCACCACGGGGCCCGAGTCGAAGCGGATGCCGCTCATGACCGCGCCCCGGACACGCCCGCGTCGGGGTCGATGACGCCGTCCTCGACCGCTCGCTGACGGAGGTCGATCTTCGTCGGGGCGGGCCTGCCGACCTCGATGTACTTCGCCCGGATGCGGGAGATGTTCTCCTTGGCCGTGTTGTACGTGATGCCGAGGCGCTGCGCGACGAGTTTCAGCGGGAGTCCGGCGGCGTAGAGCGCGAGCGCCTCGCGCTCGCGCGCCGAGAGCTGGGCATCTCCGAACGCGCTGTCGCCGGCGACCGCGCTCGCCCACTCGATGTTGTTCAGCGGCTCCCCGGCGGCGACCGTGCGGACGGCGTCGACGATGTCATCCATCGGCGCCGACTTGCTGATGACACCCGCTGCGCCCGCCGCAAGCGCCTCGCGCACGGCGACGAGCCGGTCGGCGACGCTGTAGATGACCACCTCGGAGCCGTCGGACTGCAGCGACTGGATGTTCTCGCTCACCGTCGTGCCGTCGCCGAGGGTGATGTCCAGGAGCGCGACCTGCACCGGGTCGGCACCGGAGTCGCGCAGCCACCGCCGGTAGTCGCGCACACCGCTGCCCGAGAACACGACGTCGATCGTCGCGTCCCGCGAGCACGCCGCCTCGACGCCGAGTCGCACCGACTCGTGGTCGTCGATGGTGGCGACGCGGATCATGCGCTCATGCTATCCGCGGGGCGCGACCGGAGTCAGGGTCGCCACGGCCTCGATGTGATGCGAGTGCGGGAACAGGTCGATCGCCCGCACGCTGGAGGTCTCGTAGCCGGCCTCGCGGAAGAACGCCAGGTCGCGGGCGAGGGCGGCAGGGTCGCAGGCGACGTAGGTCACCGCAGCGGGCGCGAGCGCGACGAGAGCCCGCACGACGTCACGGCCGGCGCCCGCGCGCGGCGGGTCGAGCACCACGACTCCGCGGGAGAGCCGGTCACGGTCGCGCGCGGAGGCTCCCGCGGCGAGCGCGGCGAGCCATCGGTCGACGCGACCCGTCTCGGCGCGAGCACCCACCCACTCCGACAGGTTCTCGCCGGCGTGCTCGGTCGCGCGCTCATCGGCCTCCACCGAGACCACCTGAGTCGCCTCGCCGCCGAGTTCGGCGATCGTCGCGGCGAACAGTCCCACCCCGCCGTACAAGTCGAGGTGGCGCCCCTCGGAGTCGACACCGACGACGCCGAGCTCAGCGGCGACCGCAGCGGTGAGGGTCGCGGCGGCGAGGCGGTGCACCTGCCAGAAGCCACCCGCATCCACCCGGAACGCACGCTCCCCGACCCGTTCGACGACCGGCTCGAACGCCGGGTCCTTCGGGTTCACGGGCCGGCGCTGGCCGCGGGCGAGGGCCGGCCGGTTGATCACACGCACACGTCCGTCGGCGGGCTGGACCAGGTCGATGCGCCCTGGGCGCTCCCCGATGAGGCGCGCCGCGGCGCGCTCGATCGCCGCCGTGGCCAGGGGCAGCGTCTCGGTGCGCACGACGCGGTGGCTGCGCGAGGCCATCGGCCCGACCGTCCCCGATTCGTCGACGTGCAGGCTCACGCGGGTGCGCCAGCCGCCGCGGTCCGCGGGCTCCGGCGCGAGGCCGTCGACGGGCGCGGGAGCCTCGATCGTGACCGGAAGGTCGAGGCGTCCGACGCGGCTCAGCGCGTCGGTGACGACCTGCTTCTTGAGCTCGAGCTGCCGCGGCAGCGCGATGTGACCGAAGTCGGCGCCGCCTGGGCGACGGTCGGCCGGCACGTCGAGCCCCGCCTCGGCCCACACGTGGGGCACTCGGTCGGGCGAGGCATCCAGGATCTCCACCGGCTCCGCGCGCCAGAACGACTTGTCGCCCGCCTCGGTCACCCGCACCCGCACCCGCTCGCCGGGGAGGGTGTCGGGCACGAACACGACGCGCCCGTCGCCCCCGACCCGGCCGACGAACACGCCGCCGTGCGCGACGCCGGTGATGTCGAGATCGATCAGGTCGCCCGCAGAAGTCATCCCCCGAGCCTCCCACACCGGGGCGCTCCGCGCGGCGGATGCCGCGGGCTACCGTGGTGCGCATGCGCGTCGTGCTCGCCTCCACCTCTCCCGCCCGCCTCATGCTGCTGCACCAGACCGGCATCGACCCCGAGACCCGCGCCCCGCAGGTCGACGAGGAGGCGGTCGTCGCGGCGGTCGAGGCATCCGAGGGGCGCACGCTCTCCCCCGACGAGCACGTGCTGCTGCTGGCCCGACGGAAGGCGGCGGATGTCGCGGCCGCCGTGCGCGCCGACGACCCCGCGTTCGACGGCATCGTCATCGGCGGCGACTCGATGTTCGCGCTCGGTGACGAGATCCTCGGGAAGCCCTACACCGCCGAGGCGGCGACGGCCCGATGGGAGCAGATGCGCGGCCGCACCGGGGTGCTGCACTCCGGTCACAGCGTGTTCCGGCTCACCCCCGACGGCGGTCACCGCGAGGAGCACGCGGTGGCCGCGGCATCCGTCACCTTCGCCGCCGACGTCGACGACGACGAGATCGCGGCCTACGTCGCGACGGGCGAACCACTGCTCGTCGCGGGTGCGTTCACCCTCGACGCGCGGGCCGCCGCCTTCATCTCCCACATCGACGGCGACCCCTCGACGGTGGTCGGGATGTCGCTCCCCACCCTGCGCTCGCTGGTGCGTCGGCTGGGAGTCCACTGGACGTCGCTGTGGGTGGCTTCGTAGACATCCGCACACGCTTACGCCGAGTTCTTGTGAGGGACGGTCAAATTCCGCCGGGAATCCGTCGGTAGGCTGGCACTCATGCCTCGAATCGCCAAGGTCCTCGTTGCCAATCGCGGTGAGATCGCCGTCCGCATCATCCGCGCGGCGCGCGACAGCGGCAGGTCCTCGGTGGCGGTCTACGCCGACCAGGACCGCGACGCCCTCCACGTGCGGCTCGCCGACGAGGCATACGCCCTCGACGGCGCCACGAGCGCCGAGACCTACCTCTCCATCGAGAAGATCCTCTCGATCGCCCGGCGCTCCGGCGCCGACGCCGTGCACCCCGGCTACGGCTTCCTCGCCGAGAACGCCGAGTTCGCCCGCGCCGTCATCGACGCCGGCCTCGTGTGGATCGGCCCTTCCCCCGACGCCATCGAGGCCCTCGGCGACAAGGTGACGGCGCGACACGTCGCCGAGAAGGTCGGCGCCCCCCTCGCCCCCGGTACCCCCGGACCCGTCGCCGACGCGTCGGAGGTCATCGCGTTCGCCGAGCAGGTGGGTCTCCCGATCGCGATCAAGGCCGCCTACGGCGGCGGCGGCCGCGGCCTGAAGGTCGCCCGCGAGCTCGACGAGGTCGCCGAGCTGTTCGAGTCCGCCACCCGAGAGGCCGTCGCCGCGTTCGGCCGCGGCGAGTGCTTCGTCGAGAAGTACCTCGACAAGCCGCGCCACGTCGAGACCCAGTGCCTCGCCGACGGCGCCGGCACGGTGGTCGTCGTCTCCACCCGCGACTGCTCGCTGCAGCGCCGCCACCAGAAGCTCGTCGAGGAGGCCCCGGCGCCGTTCCTCACCGAGGCTCAGCGCGAGACGCTCTACAGCGCGTCGAAGGCGATCCTGAAGGAGGTCGGCTACATCGGCGCCGGCACCTGCGAGTTCCTCATCGGCGCCGACGGCACCATCTCCTTCCTCGAGGTGAACACCCGCCTGCAGGTCGAGCACCCGGTCTCCGAAGAGGTAACCGGCATCGACCTCGTGCGCGAGCAGTTCCGCATCGCCGAGGGCGAGTTGCTCGGCTACGACGACCCGGAGCCGGTCGGCCACTCCTTCGAGTTCCGCATCAACGGCGAGGACCCGGGCC
Organism: Microbacterium sp. SCN 71-21; assembly: GCF_001725695.1. Lineage (NCBI taxonomy): Bacteria > Bacillati > Actinomycetota > Actinomycetes > Micrococcales > Microbacteriaceae > Microbacterium > Microbacterium sp. SCN 71-21. Next base: position 31,906 of record NZ_MEGA01000004.1, on the reverse strand, counting down.
GCGCCTTCCTCCCCCAGCCCGGCCCCATCAAGGTGTTCAAGACGTTCGGCGGGCCGGGCACCCGGCTCGACTCCGGCGTCACCGCCGGCGACACCGTCTCGGGTGCGTTCGACTCGCTGCTCGCGAAGATCATCGTCACCGGTCGCGACCGTCAGGAGGCGCTCGAGCGCGCCCGCCGCGCCCTCGACGAGTTCGAGGTCGCGGGGCTCCCGACGGTGCTCCCCTTCCATCGCAAGGTCGTGCGCGACCCCGCCTTCACCGCCGAGAACGGCGAGTTCGGCGTGTTCACGCGCTGGATCGAGACCGAGTTCGACAACGACATCGCGCCGTGGGACGGCGAGCTCGCCGACCCCGCGCCCGCCGAGACGCGACACACCGTCGTCGTCGAGGTCGGCGGCAAGCGACTCGAGGTGAGTCTGCCCGATCGCATCGCCGGCTCCCCGGCCCAGGTCGGCCGCCCCGCCGCCGTGCCCTCGTCGCGCCGCTCGCACCAGACGTCCGCCACCGCGGGCGCCTCGGGCGACGCGGTCAAGTCGCCGATGCAGGCGACGGTCGTGAAGATCGCCGTCGAAGAGGGTCAGCAGGTCGTCAAGGGCGACCTCGTCGTGGTTCTTGAGGCCATGAAGATGGAGCAGCCCATCCAGGCCCACAAGGACGGTGTCATCGGCGCGATCAACGCCGATCCCGGCACGACCGTGTCGGCCGGCCACCAGCTGCTCACGATCTCCTGACGCACACGGCGAGGCCGCGGCATCCGATCAGCCGATCAGGATGCCGCGGCCTCGTCGTTCGTCAGTTCTCGTCGCCGCTGGAGCGCTCGACGCCGTGCATCGCGCGCACGGCGTCTTGGATGGAGCCGGTCAGCGAGGGGAACACCGCGAACACGCGCGACATCTGGTCGACGGTGAGGCGGCGCTCGACGGCGATCGCGAGCGGGTAGATGAGGTCGGAGGCGCGGGGACCGACGATCACACCGCCGATGACCGTGCCGCTGCCCTCGCGGGCGATCACCTTCACGAAGCCGTCCTTGATGCCCATCATCTTCGCGCGGGCGTTGGCCGCGAGCGGAAGCTTGTGCACGACGCCGTTGATGAGACCGGCCGCGATGTCCTTCTCTTGCCAGCCGATCGTCGCGATCTCGGGCGCGGTGAAGATGTTCGCGGTGATGCGGCGGGACTCGAGCGGAATGACGACGTCGCCGAGCGCGTGGAAGACCGCGGTGCGCCCCTGCATCGACGCGACCGACGCGAGCGGCATGAGCGTCGTGCAGTCCCCGGCCGCGTAGATGTTCGGCATCGATGTGCGCGAGACCCGGTTCACCCGGATGTGACCGGAATCGGTCAGCTCGACGCCCGCCTCGGCGAGCCCGATGTCGTGGGTGTTGGGGATCGAGCCGACCGCCATGAGGCAATGGCTGCCGACGATCTCGCGGCCGTCGGCGAGGAGCACGCGCACGCCGTCGTCGGTGCGTTCCACACGGTCGGCGCGCGCCTTGGCGAGGAGGGTCATCCCCCCGCGGCGGAAGACCTTCTCGAGCACGGCGGCCGCGTCGGGGTCCTCACCCGGGAGCACCTGGTCGCGGCTCGAGACGAGGGTGACCTTCGCCCCGAGGTTCATGTAGGCCGAGGCGAACTCCGCTCCCGTGACGCCCGACCCGACCACGATGAGGTGCTCGGGGAGCGTCGTCATGTCGTAGAGCTGGGTCCAGGTGAGGATGCGCTCTCCGTCGGGTTTGGCCTGCGGGAGCTGGCGGGGCGAGGCGCCGACCGAGACGACGAGGGTGTCGGCCTCGACCCGGTCGAAGGCGGTGCCCTGCGGTCCGGTGGACACGACGACCGCGCCCGGGCCGTCGAGGCGCCCGTGGCCGGAGATGATGCGCACGCCCGCCTCGACCAGCGACGAGCGCATGTCGTCGGACTGCTGACGGGCGAGCGCGAGCAGCCGCTTGTTGACAGCGGCCAGGTTGATGGCGATCTCGGGGGTGAGAGGCGTGCCCTTCGCACCGCGTGCGAACAGCTGCACGCCGAGGTCGCTCGCTCCTGCGATGGCGACGGCCGCATCGGCGGTGGCGATCAGGCTCTTCGACGGCACCACGTCGGTGATGACGGCGGACCCGCCGACGCCGGCGCGCTCGACGAGGGTGACTTCGGCGCCGAGTTGGGCGGCGGCCAGGGCCGCCTCGTAGCCGCCGGGTCCGCCTCCGATGATCGCGACCCGCTGGGCGTTATCGAAGCTCGTCGACATGCCTCCATTCTGGTGCGTCCCGTCGCGCGCAGCGAACCGGGACCGACTGGCCCCGTCCGAGCGGTGTTCCTAGAGTGAGGGGATGACGCACACCGCCCACCCCCTCGACGACCCCGCCGCCGACCCGTTCGAGGTCGCCGCCACCGCCGCCGCCGACATCGCCCGCCTCAGCGGCGTCGCAACGCACGACATCGCGGTGACGCTCGGGAGCGGATGGGGCAAGGCCGCCGACCTCCTCGGTGAGACGGTCGCGACGATCCCCGCCACCGAGGTGACAGGCTTCAGCAAGCCCGCGCTCGAGGGTCACGTCGGCACGCTGCGCAGCATCCTGACCCCGACCGGAAAGCGCGTGCTCGTCATCGGCGCGCGCACGCACTTCTACGAGGGGCACGGCACCCGCCGCGTCGTGCACAGCGTGCGCACCGCTGCCGCCACCGGAGCCCGCATCATGGTGCTCACCAACGGCGCCGGCGGGATCCGAGAGGCCTGGACTCCCGGGCAGCCGGTGCTCGTCAGCGACCACATCAACCTCACGGCGGCCTCGCCGCTCGAGGGCGCGACGTTCATCGATCTCACCGACCTCTACTCGCGACGCCTGCGCGATCTCGCCCGCACGATCGACCCGACCCTCGACGAGGGCGTCTACTGCCAGTTCCGCGGGCCGCAGTACGAGACGCCCGCCGAGGTGCAGATGGCCAAGGCGATCGGCGGCCACATCGTCGGCATGTCGACAGCCCTCGAGGCGATCGCGGCCCGCCAGGCGGGCATGGAGATCCTCGGGATGTCTCTCATCACCAACCTCGCCGCGGGCATCCAGACCACCCCGCTCAGCCACGCCGAGGTCATCGAGGCGGGCCAGCTCGCCGAGCCGGTCATCTCCGCGCTCCTGGCCCGTGTGATCGAGGCGATGTGAGCGACGACGACCTTCTCGTCCGCGCCCGCGCCTGGGTCGCGCAGGATCCGGACCCCCTCACCGCCGCCGAGCTCGATGCGCTCATCGCGGGGGCCGCGGCATCCGATCACGCCTCTGTGCTCGCCCTGCGCGAGCGGTTCTCGGGACGCCTCGCCTTCGGCACCGCAGGGCTGCGCGGAGAGCTCGGCGCGGGCCCGCAGCGCATGAACCGGGTGCTCGTCGCGCAGGCCGCGACCGGCCTCGCGCGGTACCTCGCGGCCTCGGCCCGGCCCGGCCACACCCCGACCGTCGTGATCGGCTACGACGGTCGGCGCAACTCCGATGTGTTCGCCCGCGACTCGGCCGAGCTCATCGCCGGTCAGGGTCTGCACGCGATCCTCCTCCCCCGCCTGCTGCCGACCCCCGTGCTCGCCTTCGCCGTGCGCCACCTCGGCGCCGACGCCGGCGTGATGGTGACGGCCAGCCACAATCCGCCGAACGACAACGGCTACAAGGTCTACCTCGGCGGCGCCGACGACGGCGCGCAGATCGTGCCGCCGAGCGACGCCGAGATCGCGGCGCAGATCACCCGGGTCGCCGATGACGAGCGCGTCGACGCGCTGCCCCGCTCCCAGGACTACGAGATCGCCGACGAGGCGGTCGTGGCCGCCTACGTCGCCGCCACGGCGGCCGTCGCGCCCGCCCCCGCCGGCGCCGCCGGCCTGCGGTGGGTCTACACGGCACTGCACGGAGTCGGCTGGGAGACGACAGCCGCGATCCTGCGCACGGCCGGCTACCCGCTGCCGGTCACGGTCGACGAGCAGCTCCACCCCGACGGCGCCTTCCCGACGGTGGCGTTCCCCAACCCCGAGGAGCCGGGAGCGATGGACCTCGCCTTCGCGACGGCGCGCACCGCCGGCGCGGAGCTCGTCATCGCGAACGACCCCGACGCCGACAGGCTCGCGGTCGCGATCCCGGATGCCGCCGCCCCCGGCGGCTGGCGCCGCCTGACCGGCAACGAGACGGGTCTGCTGCTGGGGCTGCGCGCCGCACGGCTCGCCGCCGCCCACCCGGTCGCGGGTGCGTCACTGGCGTGCTCACTGGTGTCGTCGCCGGCGCTCGCGACGATCGCGGAGCGCCATGGCCTCGGCTTCCACGCGACCCTCACCGGGTTCAAGTGGATCTCCCGCGCGCCTGGCATCGTCTACGGGTTCGAGGAGGCCCTCGGCTATCTCGTGAACCCCGAGACGGTGCGAGACAAGGACGGCATCTCGGCCGCCGTGGCGATCCTCGGCCTGGTTGCAGAGGCCCGCGAACGCGGCGCCACCCTCTCCGACCTGCTCGCCGAGCTCGCCGAGGAGGTCGGCCACGTCGCGAGCGGTCAGGTCTCGGTGCGGGTCGACGACCTCGCCGTGATCCCCCGCCTCATGGGGTCGCTGCGAGAGGCTCCCCCGACCGAGGTCGGCGGGTTCGCCGTCGAGCGTGTCGACGACCTCGCGACGGGTCACGGAGACCTCCCGCCCGGCGACGTGCTGCGCTACTGGCTCGAGGGAGAGACCCGACTGATCGTGCGCCCGTCGGGCACCGAGCCGAAGCTCAAGCTCTACCTCGACGTGCGCGGCGACAGCGCCTCCGACGCCGACGCGCGGCTCGAACGACTGCGGGACGGGGCCCGCCGACTGCTGTCCGATCGGAGCTGACCCACACGGCCCGCCGCCCGGCGCCCCTAGGCTCGGGGCATGGAGTTCGCCGCACCGCTCGTCCTCGCCAACGACTGGGTCCGCCTGGAGCCGCTGACGGCCGCACATGCGGCGGGGCTCCGCGCCGCGGCATCCGGTCTCGACCACGCCTGGTACACGAGCGTGCCGACGAGCGACGCCGCCGTCGATGCCGACATCGTGATGCGCGAGGGCCTGCATGCCGCCGGCGGCATGAACCCGTGGGTCGTGGTGCGCGAGAGCGACGGCGAGGTCGTCGGCGAAACGACGTTCTGCAACATCGACCAGGAGAACCGTCGAGTCGAGATCGGACACACCTGGCTCGGGCTCTCCGCCCAGCGCAGCGCCGTGAACACGGCCGCGAAGCGCCTGCTGCTCGCCCACGCCTTCGAGACCTGCGATGCCGTCGCGGTCGAGCTGCGCACCCACTGGCACAATCGGCAGTCACGGGCCGCCATCGAGCGGCTCGGCGCGAAGCTCGACGGCGTGCTGCGCAGCCACCGCATCATGCCCGACGGCTCGCTGCGGGACACCGTGGTCTACTCGATCCTCGCGCACGAGTGGCCCGCGGTGCGGCGCGGGCTCGACGAGAGGCTCATCCGGGCCTGACGCGGGATCGGCGGATCAGCCGTCGATGACAGCGACGAGCTCGTCGAGGAACGACGGCAGACTCGTCGCGCGGCGCACGATGCGTTGCGCCGATTCGCGCTCGTTGAACACCTCGACGAACTGCTCGAAGACCGTCTGGAACGCCGCACGGTCGTTCTCCGAGAAGGCGACGAGCGCCACCACCTGCACGCGGGCGTCGCCCCACGGGATCGACGGGTCGGCGATGCCGACGGCGATCGCCGTGTGGGCCGCGGTCATCCCGATCGCGTGCGGCACCGCGAGCGCGTCGGTGAAGGCGGTCGACGACATCCCCTCGCGCGCGACCGCGCGCTCGAGGTAGGCGTCGTCGATGACGCCGGCGTCTCGCAGCAGCCCGCCGAGGAGGCGGATGGTGCCCTCCTCGCCGAGCGTCGGATCGATGCCGTGCACGAACGCGTCGGGGCGGAAGTAGCGCTCGAGCTCGGTGCGCAGCTTCGCGAGGCGACGCGTGCGTCGCGCTCGCACCGCGACGACCTGGATGCGGTCGACGTCGGCAGGCGTGAGGAAGGGCTGGATGCGCACGACGCGCTCGGGCTGCACCGGCGCTCCCGGAGGCGCGTCGATCGTCGTGAGCACGAGGTCGGTGTCGATGTCGGCCCAGTCGGGGTCGACGCGCGTCTCGACCCGCACGACCTCGATCGACTGGCCGAGCGAGCGGGCGACGCTCGAGCGCAGCAGCTCATGCAGCTCGTAGTACCCCGGGCAGATGATCGTCGCGGTGAGCCGTTCGTCCGATCGGCGGCTGCGCTCGAGCTGGCCGCCCACGTGCATCGCGATGTAGGCGATCTCGTCGTCGTGCAGCGGGATGTTCAGTCGCTGCGACAGCTCACTGGCGATGAAGACCGCGACCTCGAAGATCATCGGATAGGTCGACTTCAACGATCGGGTCAGCGGGTTGCGCGACCACGCCTTGTCCCGCGCCCGCAGCCGCAGGTTCTGCACATGGAGGGCGAGCCGCAGCACGAAGTCCTCGTCGTGGATCTCCACCAGGAACTCGGATGCCGCGGCCCCGACCGCCTCCCGCACGGCTCCCTCCACCTCGGGGTCGAGGGGCGCCCGCGTCTCGTCGGCGATGCCCGGCGCGACGACCCGCGTGAGCACGACGGAGGCGAGGTGGCGACTGTCGGCCGGCCCGAGGTCGACGCCGAGGTGCTCTCGGGCGAGCGTCTCGATCGCGTTCGCGACCCGCAGCTGCGCCGCGACCGGCTCGGGGAGCCCCGCCGCGTCGAGGCCGCGCTGGCGTGCGACACGGTCGGCCGCGATCGCGACGTGGGTGAGCACGTCGCTCATCCCGTACTCGTTGACGTAATAGCCGAAATCGACCAGCTGTGCCACGAGCGCCGCCTTGAACGGCGCGAGCGACGGGAGCACCGCGGACTGCTCGCCGAGCGCACGCCGGAGCGCCGCGGTGTCGTAGGCACCGGCATCCATCTCGTCATGGACGAGCCGGCTGAGCAGCCGCCGCTGCGCCATCTCAGTGCCGCGCAGGCGCACCTGTGCGCCCTGGCGGTCGAGGATGAGCTCTGTGCCGCCCAGCAGGCTGCGCACCCGCGCGAGATCGGACTCGACCGTCGCGGCGCTCACGAACATCTCGTCGGCGACGGCGTAGACGTCGAGGCCATCGGGGGCGTCGAGCAGCCTCGTCACGAGGGTGTGGAGGCGATCGCGGGGCGACCCGCCGTCACCGGGAGAGGTCTGCAGGGCGGCGCCCGCCTCGACGCCGGCGCGGTAGCCCTGCGGCCCCGACTCGACAGCCTGGCCGCCGGAGACACGACCGTTCACGCTCGTGACATAGGAGCGCACCGACCGGGCCGTCACACCCAGCTGATCGGCGAGGGTCGCCGCCGTCACCCATCCGCCGTCGCGAAGGAGCAGGCCGAGAAGCCGGTCCTGCTTGGCACGCGTCACGTGATCCCTCCGATACGCCGATTCCCCTATTCCATCACGCGACCGCGACGTTTCCGCGGGGGGCGGAAACAGGTCTGGTTGCCCGCGCTCTCGGGGAATTCTCAAGATAGACCCAGGAGGCGGATCGATGAGGATCCTGGCGACGTGCGCCGCCGGTACGACCGGCACAGGCGAAGCACAGCAGCTGCGTCACGCAGCGCACGACGCGAGGGCACGCACCGAACCGTGGAGACGCACTCGAACCGTCACGTCGCTCGTGCCGGAACGGATGCCGCTCCCCGCTCCGAGACCGCACCATCCGTCCGTCGCACCCGGCCTCGCGCTGTGCGCGGACGGCCGCAACGAGAGAAGCACTATGACAGTCGCCACCCGCACCGTGCGCATCGGATCCGCCCACGGTCTGCACGCCCGCCCCGCGAAGCTCTTCGCCCAGGCGGCGAAGGACGCGGGGCTCCCCGTCACGATCGCGAAGGACGCCGGTGCGCCGGTCAACGCCGCGAGCATCCTCGGGGTGATCGCGCTCGGCATCGAGCAGGGCGACTACGTCACGCTCACCGCCGACGGCGAGGGCGCGGAGAACGTGCTCGACGACCTCGCCGACCTCCTCACGACCGACCACGACGCGGCCTGACCGGACGGAGCGCAGACATGAGCACCACGACCACCCTCCGCGGAGTCGGCATCGGCCTGGGCGTCGCCCAGGGTCCCGTCGCCCGTATGGCGGCGCCGCTCCCCGCTCCCGCCGACGCCCCCTCGACGCTCGGCTCCGATGCCGAGACCGCGCGCGTGCAGGAGGCCATCGGCGTCGTCGCCCGCGAGCTCGAGGCGCGCGGCGCCCAGGCGGGCGGCTCGGCCCGCGACGTGCTCGAGGCGCAGGCCATGATGGCCGAGGACCCCACGCTCGAGGCCGAGGTCGCCACACGCATCACCGCCGGTAAGACCGCGGAGTTCGCCGTCTACGACGCGTTCGCCTCCTTCCGCGACCAGCTCACCGCGGTCGGCGGCTACCTCGGCGAGCGCGCCGCCGATCTCGACGACGTCGCCCAGCGCGTCATCGCGCGACTCCGGGGCGTCGCCGCCCCCGGGGTGCCCGAGCCCGGCCACCCCTACGTGCTCGTGGCCACCGACCTCGCCCCCGCCGACACCGCGCTCCTCGACCTCGACCAGGTGCTCGCGCTCGTCACGAGCGAGGGCGGCCCGACCTCCCACACCGCGATCCTCGCCCGCGAGAAGGGAATCGTCGCCGTCGTCGGCACCGCCGGCGCCCTCGACCTCGCCGACGGCGACACCGTGATCGTCGACGCCGCTGCGGGCGTGATCACCGTGTCGCCCTCGGAGGACGAGCGTGCGGCGGCTCAGCGCCGCGCGGACGCGCGGTCGGCCGCGGCATCCGCACCGCTCACCCCGGGTGCGCTCGCCGACGGCACCGCTGTGCCGCTGCTCGCCAACCTCGGCAGCCCGGACGGCGCCGCTGAGGCCGTGGCCCTCGGGGCGGAAGGCGTGGGGCTGTTCCGCACCGAGTTCCTCTTCCTGAGCTCGAACACCGCCCCCACGGTCGCCCAGCAGCGCACCTCGTACGAAAAGCTCTTCCGCGCGTTCGCCGGCAAGAAGGTCGTCGTGCGTGTGCTCGACGCCGGTGCCGACAAGCCGCTGCCGTTCCTCAACGACGCCCACGAGGAGAACCCGGCGCTGGGCCTGCGGGGCTTGCGCGCCCTCCGGGCCAGCGAGGACATCCTGCGCGAGCAGCTGACCGCCCTCGCGGAGGCCAATGCCGCGGCGGCCGCCGACGGCGAGGCCGCGGATCTGTGGGTCATGGCGCCGATGGTCGCGACCGTCGAGGAGACCGAATACTTCGTCGCCCTCGCCCGCGAGTACGACGTGAAGACCGCGGGAGTCATGGTCGAGGTGCCGTCGGCGGCCCTCCTCGCCGACAGGGTGCTCGCGCAGGCCGACTTCGCCTCGATCGGCACCAACGACCTCACGCAGTACACCCTTGCCGCGGACCGGCTCCTCGGCTCGGTCGCGTCGTTCCAGGACCCCTGGCACCCTGCGGTGCTCCGCCTCATCCAGTCGGTCGGCGCCGCGGGCGCAGCCCTCGGCAAGCCGGTCGGCATCTGCGGCGAGGCCGCCGCCGACCCGCTGCTGGCGGTCGTGCTCGTCGGCCTCGGCGCGACGTCCCTGTCCATGGCTCCCACGGCGCTCGCCGACGTGCGTCAGAGCCTGCTCTCCCACTCGCTCGACGACGCCCGACGCGTCGCCGAGGCAGCACTTGCCGCGAATGACGCGGCAACGGCGCGTGCGGCCGCCCGGGCCGCCGCTTCCTAGAAAAGGAAAGAAACATGACAACGACGGCAACGTCGCCCGCGCTGTCGGGAGGTAAGAAGGCCCAGATCGCCGTGCAGCGATTCGGTACCTTCCTGTCCGGCATGATCATGCCGAACATCGCGGCCTTCATCGCGTGGGGCTTCATCACGGCACTGTTCATCGCCACCGGCTGGCTCGGCTTCTGGCACCCGGTCGCCGACATCCTCGGCGGCTTCGGTGACGCGAGCCAGATCAACTGGGCTCACGCCATGACCGCGCTCTCGCAGACGAAGGACGGCAACGTCATCCCCGTGTTCGTCGGCCTCGTGGGCCCGATGATCACCTACCTCCTCCCGCTCCTCATCGCGAACACCGGTGGCCGCATGGTCTACGGCGAGCGCGGTGGTGTGGTCGCCGCCATCGCGACCGTCGGTGTCATCGTCGGCACGACGATCCCGATGTTCCTCGGCGCCATGGTCATGGGCCCGCTGGCGGCGCTGCTGACCAAGTGGATGGACCGCATCTGGGAAGGCAAGATCAAGGCGGGCTTCGAGATGCTCGTCAACAACTTCTCGGCCGGCATCCTCGGCATGCTGCTCGCGATCGTCGGCTTCTTCGGGTTCGGCCCGATCATGACCGCCGTCTCGAACGCCCTGGGCGCCGTCGTGGACTTCCTGGTCTCCGCGGGCCTGCTCCCGCTGCTGTCGATCCTGGTCGAGCCCGCCAAGGTGCTGTTCCTGAACAACGCCGTCAACCACGGTGTGTTCACCCCGATCGGCACCCAGCAGGCCCTCGAGACCGGCCGTTCGATCCTGTTCCTCGTCGAGGCGAACCCCGGCCCCGGCCTCGGAATCCTGGTCGCCTTCGCGTTCTTCGGTGTGGGCGCCGCCCGCGCTTCCGCCCCCGGCGCGATCGTCATCCAGTTCCTCGGCGGCATCCACGAGATCTACTTCCCGTACGTGCTCATGAAGCCGATCATCATCGTCGCGGCCATCGCCGGCGGCATGACCGGTGTGGCGACCAACGCGGTGTTCGGTTCCGGCCTTCGCGCTCCCGCATCGCCCGGATCGATCTTCGCGGTGCTGTTGCAGACCTCCGGCGACAGCAACTTCGGTCCCGGTTGGGGCTACGTGGGCGTCATCCTGTCGGTGATCCTCGCCGCAACGGTCTCGTTCCTGCTCTCCTCGCTGTTCCTCCTGCGCACGCGCAAGCGTGACCTCGAGCTCGGCGAGTCGGGCGACCTCAGCGCCGCGATCTCTGCGACCGAGGCCAACAAGGGCAAGTCCTCGAGCACCCTCGCGGGCCTGCGCACCTCGTCGGAGGCCGGCACCACCGCCGTCGCCACCAAGCCGATCTCCACGATCGTGTTCGCCTGCGACGCCGGAATGGGGTCGTCCGCCATGGGTGCGAGCGTGTTGCGCAACAAGATCAAGAAGGCCGGTATCGAGGGCGTCACGGTGACCAACCAGGCCATCGCCAACCTCGACGGGTCGGCCGACCTGGTCGTCACGCAGAACCAGCTCACCGACCGCGCCCGGTCGGCGTCGCCGAACTCGCTCCACGTGTCGGTCGACAACTTCATGAACTCGCCGCGATACGACGAGGTCGTCGACCTCGTGGCCTCGCAGCACCAGGATGGTGCACAGGGTTGAGTTCGTCGCGGGGCGGGCGGAGCGATCCGCCCGCCCCGCACTCTTTGTGGAAGGAAGAAACATGACCGGAGAGATCCTGACCCTCGGACAGGTGCGCATCCACGCGGGTGCCGCCACGCGCCTCGAGGCGCAGCGGGAGGCCGCCGACATCCTCGAGGCCGCGGGCGCCGTCACCGGCGCCTACTACGACGCGATGCTCGCCCGCGAGGCGACAGTGTCGACCTACATGGGCAATGAGCTGGCGATCCCGCACGGCACCAACGAGGCCAAGAGCGAGATCCTCGCCTCGGCCCTGTCGGTCGTGCGCTACGACGGCGGCGTCGACTGGGACGGGGAGCCGGTGACGTTCGTGATCGGCATCGCCGGTCGCGGCGATGAGCACCTCGAGATCCTCTCCCAGATCGCGATCCTGTTCTCCGACGAGGACGAGGTCGCAGCCCTCAAGGCCGCCGCGACGCCCGAGGAGCTCTTCGCCCGCCTTGCCACGGTGAACGCCTGATGAAGGCCGTCCATTTCGGCGCCGGCAACATCGGTCGCGGCTTCGTGGGCCTGCTGCTGCACGAGGGCGGCTACGAGGTCGTGTTCTCGGATGTCGCAGCCCCCCTCGTCGACGCGATCAACGCCGAGACGAGCTACACCGTGCACGCCGTCGGAGACGGCGGCGGTGACACCGTCGTGACCGGCTTCCGCGCAGTCAACAGCCAGCTGGACCCGCAGGCGGTCGTCGACGAGCTCGCGACCGCGGATGTCGCCACCACAGCGGTCGGTCCCAACATCCTGCGCTTCATCGCCCCGGTGATCTACGCCGGGCTCGTGGCGCGCTCTGCCGAGCTGCCTCCCCTCGCCGTCATGGCGTGCGAGAACGCGATCCGCGCGACCGACACCCTGCGCGACGAGATCGCCGCCCTCGCCGGCGCCGACTGGCCTGCGGTCGCGGCTAAAGCCGTGTTCGCGAACACCGCGGTAGACCGCATCGTGCCCGGGCAGCCCGAGGGCCAGCACGGGGTGGATGTCACGGTGGAGCCGTTCTTCGAGTGGGCGATCGAGCAGGGTCCGTTCGCGGGAGCACTGCCGTCGATCCCCGGTGCGCACTTCGTCGACGACCTCACGCCGTACATCGAGCGCAAGCTCTTCACGGTGAACACGGGGCACGCCTCGACCGCCTACTTCGGCGCCCGCGCCGGCATCGAGCGCATCTCCGACGCCCTCGCCGATCCCGAGATCCTCGCGGCGGTGCGCTCGACGCTCGAGGAGACGTCGGCGGTGCTCATCGCCCGTCACGGCTTCACGGCCGAGGAGCTCGCCGATTACCGCGCGACGATCCTGCGCCGGTTCCAGAACCCCGAGCTTCCCGACACCGTATGGCGTGTGGGTCGTCAGCCGCTGCGCAAGCTCTCCCGCCACGAGCGGTTCGTCGGCCCGGCGGCCGACGCCGCCGAACGGGGCCTGTCGGTCGCGGCGCTCCTCGGCACCGTCGGCGCCGCGCTCGCCTTCGAGACCGCCGACGACCCGGAAGCCGTCGAGCTGCAGGAGCTGCTGCGCACGACCGAGACCACGGCGCTCGTCACCCGCGTCACGGGCATCGAGGCGGGGCATCCGCTCTACAACGGCCTCGTAGCCGCCGTCACGACCCGGCAGGCAGACCTGGCCTGACCGAACCGACCGAGGGCGGCGCCGCGAACCCGATCGTGGTGCCGCCCTCGACCATGTCGGGGCTCAGCGGTCGAAGCCCTCGGAGATGAGGTCGATGAGCTCCTCGCGCTCCTCCACCGGCAGGAACGCGCCGCCCGCGGCGTTGAGCTGGAAGCTCTCGAGGTCGTCGAGGTCGTACTCGAACGTCTCGGCGAGCAGGGCCAGCTCGCGGGTGAGGGACGTACGGCTCATCGTGCGGTTGTCGACGTTCACCGTCACCGCGAAGCCGAGCTGGTAGAGCAGGTCGAAGGGGTGGTCCTCGAGCTCGCTGCCCCACGCCGCGAACGCGCCGGTGTGCACGTTCGAGGTCGGCGAGAGCTCGAGCGGGATCTCCCGGTCGCGCACCCAGCGCGCCAGGTCGCCGAATTCGACAAGCACCTGCTCGCCCTTGCGCGAGACGACGTCGAGGTCCTCGGCGATGCGCACGCCGTGTCCGAGCCGCAGCGCGCGACCGTCGACGAGGGCGGAGCGGATCGACTCCAGGCCGGCGGCCTCGCCGGCGTGCACCGTGACGGGGAAGAACTCGCCCGCCAGGTACTCGAACGCCTCGCGGTGCCGAGACGGCAGGAAGCCGTCCTCGGGCCCGGCGATGTCGAAGCCGACCGCACCCGCCTCGCGGAACGCGACCGCGAGCTTCGCGATCTCCAGCGACCGGTCGTTCTGGCGCATCGCGGTGATGAGCTGTCCGACGCGGATGTCGTGGCCTGCCTCCGCCGCGTCGTCCTCGCCCTGCTCGATGCCCTCCTGCACGGCCTCGACGGCCTCTTCGAGCGTCAGCCCACCGCGCAGGTGCTGCTCGGGCGCCCAGCGCACCTCCGCGTACACGACGCCGTCGTCGACGAGGTCCTCGACGAACTCACGGGCGACGCGGGTCAGCTGGTCGCGGGTCTGCATGACCCCGGTCGTCAGCTCGAAACGCTGCAGGTACTCGACGAGCGAGCGATCGGGCCGCACCGCCGAGAACCACTCCGCGAGCTCGTCGGCGTCCCCGGTGGGCAGGGCGATGCCCGCCTCCTCGGCGAGCTCGATCACCGTGTCGGGGCGCACCCCGCCGTCGAGGTGGTCGTGCAGCGACACCTTCGGAAGGGACCGGATCGACACGCCCTCGAGGCGGGCGTCGTCGTGCTGGTCGATAGGCATCGGGTCTCCTTCTGATCGGATGTCGCGGCTCCCCCACCGATCATTCTGACGGGTCAGGCGGAGATCCGCTCCCTCACGATCGCCGCGCGGGCCGGCGCAGCATCCGAGATCTCGTAGGCGCCGTCGAGAGCGGCGAGCGCGCGCTCGAAACGGGCGTCGTCGTCGGCCGACAGGGTGAAGAGCGGGTCGCCGGCGCGCACGGCGTCGCCCGGCTTGGCGTGCAGGTCGATGCCGGCCGCGTGGATCACCGGATCCTCGGCGCGGGCGCGTCCGGCTCCCAGGCGCCACGCGGCGATTCCGAACGGCAGGGCATCCAGCCGAGACACCACCCCGTCGCGCGCGGCGGTGACGGTGTGCGCCTCGCGGGCGACCGGCAGGGATGCGTCGGGGTCGCCGCCCTGCGCGACGATCATGCGCCGCCAGGCGTCCATCGCGGCGCCGCCGGCGAGCGCGCCCTCGACGTCGGCGTCGGGCAGCCCGGCGAGCGCGAGCATCTCGCGGGCGAGGGCGATCGTGAGCTCGACGACGTCGGCGGGACCGCCGCCGGCGAGCACCTCGACCGACTCGCGCACCTCGTTGGCGTTGCCGATGGCGAGGCCGAGGGGCGTGTTCATGTCGGTGAGGAGCGCCGTGGTCGCCACCCCGGAGTCGGTGCCGAGGGCGACCATCGTGCGGGCGAGCTCGCGCGCACGATCGATGTCCTGCATGAACGCGCCCGAGCCGAACTTCACGTCGAGTACGAGGGCGGCCGTGCCCTCGGCGATCTTCTTCGACATGATGCTCGAGGCGATCAGCGGGATGGCCTCGACGGTGCCGGTCACGTCGCGTAGCGCGTAGAGCTTCTTGTCGGCGGGGGCGAGCCCGGAGCCGGCGGCGCAGATGACAGCGCCGACGCCGGCGAGCTGCGCGGTGAGCTCCTCGTTCGACAGCGCCGCGCGCCATCCGGGGATCGACTCGAGCTTGTCGAGCGTGCCGCCCGTGTGCCCGAGCCCACGGCCCGAGAGCTGGGGCACGGCGACGCCGAACGAGGCGACGAGAGGAGCCAGCGGCAGGGTGATCTTGTCGCCCACCCCGCCCGTGGAGTGCTTGTCGACGGTGGTCTTGCCGAGGCCGTCGAAGCTCATCCGCTCCCCCGACGCGATCATCGCGTCGGTCATCACACGGATCTCGTCGCGCTCCATGCCGCGCAGCAGCACCGCCATCGCGAACGACGCCATCTGGGCGTCGGACACGTAGCCGCGCGTGTATGCGTCGACCATCCAGCGCAGCGCGTCCTCGGGCACGGCGCCGCCGTCACGCTTCGTGCGGATCACATCGACCGCGTCGAACGGCTCCACGCTCACTGGGCGTACTCCTCGAGCTCGCGGGGACCGAAGGCATCCGGAAGCACCTGCTCGATCGTGCGGACACCCGACACGGTCTCGAGCAGCATCCCGGGCGCCGAGAACTCGAACAGCAGCTGGCGGCAGCGCCCGCACGGCATGAGCGTCGCGCCGTGACCGTCGACGCAGGTGAACGCCACCAGTCGTCCGCCGCCGGTCATGTTCAGGTTCGAGACCAGACCGCACTCTGCACACAGGCCCACGCCGTATGACGCGTTCTCCACGTTGCATCCCGACACGATGCGACCGTCGTCGGTGAGGGCCGCCGCCCCCACGGGGAAGTTCGAGTACGGCGCATACGCGCGGCGCATCGCGTCGTTCGCGGCGACGCGCAGGGCGTCCCAGTCGATGTCGGGCATGGCTGACCTCCGTGGTGTCGGGTGCGAGGGGTGATGAACCGGATGCCGCGGGTCGCGGCATCCGCTCATCAGCCCTTGATGTACGGCTTGCCGGCAGCCGCAGGCCCCCGGATCTGACCGGCGAAACCGGCGACCGCGAGGATCGTGACGACGTAGGGCAGCATGAGCATGAACTCGCTGGGAATCGGGGTCTTCAGCACGGTGAGCAGATTCTGCAGGTTGGTGGCGAAGCCGAACAGCAGCCCCGCGAGCGCGGCGCGCACCGGGTCCCAGCGTCCGAAGATCACCGCGGCGAGGGCGATGAAGCCGAGGCCGGCGGTCATCTCCTTCGTGAAGTGCGGCACCGAGACGAGCGTGAAGTAGGCGCCTCCGATACCGGCGATCGCACCCGCCAGCGAGACGTTCCAGAAGCGCAGCGTGTTGACCCTGATGCCGACCGTGTCGGCCGCCTGCGGGTGCTCACCGACCGCTCGCAGGCGCAGGCCCCAGCGCGTGCGGTACAGACCCCATGCGACGAGGATCACGGCCGCGTACATGAGGTAGACGATGAACGGCTGATCGAACAGCACCGGACCGAGCACCGGGATGTCGCCGAGCACCGGGATCTTCCACCGCGAGAACGTCACGGGACTGTTCAGTGCCGCTTCGTTGTTCGCGAGCACGACGCCGTAGAGGAAGCTCGTCAGACCCGTGACCAGCACGTTGAGCACGACGCCGACGATGACCTGGTCGACGAGGTACTTGATGCTGAAGGCGGCCAGCACGAACGACACCAGCACACCACCCACCATGGCGCCCAGGAGCCCGATGAAGGGGTTCTGCGTGATGCTGCCGATGACGGCCGCCGCGAACGCGCCGAGCAGGAACTGCCCTTCGATCGCGACGTTCACGACGCCGACCCGTTCGCCGATCACGCCGCCGAGGGCGCCGAACACGAGCGGCACCGAGAGCGACATCGCACCGAAGAGCAGGCCCGTGACGGGAACGAGACCGCCCGCGGCCGACCAGGTGAGGAAGGCGAACACGGCCAGGATCGCGTAGACGATCGGCACGGCCAGGTTCGATCGGCGGTAGGCCGCGGCATCCAGCCACGTCCAGACCGTGAGGAGCGCGAGGATCGCCACCGTGATCCACGCCGTCGGCGCCGACGGTACGGCGACATCGCCGAGGGCGATGACCGCTGCGTCGTCGCTCAGCCGGAAGACGCTCTGCCCGTCGCGCGGCGCGAACAGGAACAGGGCGGCGAGACCGACCGTGACGATCGTGAGGGTGACCGGGAGCTTGATACGGCGTACCCGCACCACAAGGTGGGGCACCGCGGATGCCGCGAGGGTTGCGACGCTCATCGAGCCACCGCCTTCTTCGCCAGGCGGGCTTTCGCCCGCGCGGAACGCTCGGCCTCGTCCTTCGGGAGGAAGAAGATCGTGCGCACGAGCGGCGGCGCCGCGATGAACAGGACGATGAGCGACTGCACGACGAGCACGATGTCGACGGGGATGCCCTCGCTCGCCTGCATGGTGAACGATCCGGACTTCAGCGCACCGAACAGGATGCCGGCGGCGAAAGTGCCCCACGCCGAGCTGCGCCCCAGCAGCGCGACGGTGATCGCATCGAAACCGATGCCGGCGTCGATGCCGCCGTCGAACCCGCTCGTGACCGTTCCCATGATCTGGTTCATGCCGGCAAGTCCCGCCAGCGCGCCCGCGAACAGCATCGCGTAGACGTAGACGCGCTTGACGTTGATGCCCGCAGCGCGGGCTGCGTGAGGGTTCTCGCCGACGGCCCGCATGCGGAAGCCGAGGCTCGAGCGCTCGATGAGCCACCACACGAAGATCGTCGCGATGATGACCACCACGAAGCCCCAGTCGAGGCGCGGGAACTGCTCGCCGAACAGCGCCGGGAACTGCGCCGTCTCTGGCGTCGGCGCCGAGATCGGCTGGTTGGTGCCCGGCTTCTGCAGCAGGCCGGGGGTGCGCACCAGCCACGACACCAGGTAGTAGGCGACGTAGTTGAGCATGATCGTGAGGATGACCTCATGGGCGCCGGTGCGCGCCTTGAGGAGCCCGACGATGCCGCCCCAGATCGCACCTCCGGCGATGCCCGCGAGGAGCGTCACGGGGATGTGGATCCACATCGGCAGGTTCAGGTTGAAGGCGACCAGCGCCGCGGTCGCCGCGGCGATCAGCATCTGACCGCGCGCGCCGATGTTGAACAGGCCGACCCGGAACGCGAGTGCGACGCCGAGCGCCGCCGCGATCAGCGGTGTCGCGAACCCGAGCGTGTTGGTCAGCGGGCGGATGGCCGCCTCGAAGGTCGGCGCGGTCGCGTTGAAGATCGACCCGCGGAACATCGCGTCGTACGCGCCGTAGATCGAGGTCCACAGCGCGACGAACGTGTCGCCGGGCCGGGCGAAGAAGTAGCCGGCCGCGGCCTGCACCTTCGGGTCGGTGACGGCGATGAGGATGCCGCCGATGAGCATCGCGAGGACGACCGCCAGGATCGTGGTGACGACGCTCCCCCGCAGGATCTCGCGGATGAGCTGGTTCGAGCGGGGCGGCGGCGGCACGGCGGCGCCCGCGACCAGTGCCGCGGGGCCGTCGGCGGTCACCGCGTGGCCGGTGAGGGGACCGGATGCCGCGGGCAGCTGCTCGCCGCCGGCGTCGGGGGTGGTGCTCCCGGGGGTGTTGTCGTTCACGCCGCTGCCTCCCCGGCCATCATGAGTCCGAGCACGTCGCGGGGCGTGTCCCCCGGGACGATGCCGACGATCGCGCCGCGGTACATGACCGCGATCCGGTCGGCGAGGGCGGTGACCTCGTCGAGCTCGGTCGAGACGACGATCACCGGGATGCCGGCGTCGCGCGTGTCGATGATGCGCTTGTGGATGAATTCGATCGAGCCGACGTCGACGCCGCGGGTGGGCTGCGAGGCGAGGAAGAGCTTGAGCTCGCGGTTGAGCTCGCGCGCGATGACGACCTTCTGCTGGTTGCCGCCCGACAGCGCGCCGGCGCGCGTCTGGGGTCCCTGGGTGCGGATGTCGAACTCGGCGATCCGGTCGCGGGCGAATCGATCGAGCGCTCCGCGGCGAATGGTCCCCGCGACGCTGAACGCGGCATCCGCAGAGCGATCGAGGATGAGGTTCTCGGCGACCGAGAACGAGCCGACCAGACCGTCGTGCGTACGGTCCTCGGGCACGAACCCGACACCTTCGTCGAGGATGCCGCGCACACTCTTGCCGACGAGCTCCACCGAGCCCAGCCGCACCGACCCGGTGACGCGCGCCTGGAGGCCCACGATGGCTTCGGACAGTTCGGTCTGGCCGTTGCCCTGCACACCGGCGATCGCCAGCACCTCACCGGGGCGCACGTCGAAGCTGACGTCGTCGACGACGACGACGCCCGCGGGGTCGATGACGCGCAGGTCGCGCACGGCGAGCCCGCCCTCACCGGGGGTCGCCGCATCCTTCTGCACGCGCAGCTCGACGGCGCGACCCACCATCATCGACGCCAGCTCGGCGTTCGACGCGGTGGGGCTCGCCTCGCCGACGACGGTGCCGAGGCGCACCACGGTGATGCGGTCGGCGACCTCGCGCACCTCGCGCAGCTTATGGGTGATGAACACGATCGAGGTGCCCTCGTCGCGCAGCTGGCGCATGATCACCATGAGCTCGTCCGTCTCCTGCGGGGTGAGCACAGCTGTCGGCTCGTCGAACACGAGCACGCGTGCGTTGCGGGAGAGCGCCTTGATGATCTCGACGCGCTGCTGCACGCCGACGGGGAGGTCCTCGACGCGGGCATCGGGATCGACGTCGAACCCGAACCGGTCGGCGATCTCGCGCACCCGCGCTCGCGCCTTCGCGAGGTCGAGTGTGCCGAGACCCTTGGTCTCTTCATGGCCGAGCATGACGTTCTCGGCGACCGTGAAGACGGGGATGAGCATGAAGTGCTGGTGCACCATGCCGATACCGGCGCGCATCGCGTCGCCGGGACCCCGGAAGTGCTGCACCTCGTCGTCGAGGAGGATCTCGCCCTCGTCGGCCTGGTACAGGCCGTACAGCACGTTCATGAGCGTGGACTTGCCGGCGCCGTTCTCCCCCAGGAGAGCGTGGATCTCGCCCGCCTCGACCGTGAGGTCGATGTGGTTGTTGGCGACGAGTGCTCCGAACCGCTTCGTGATGCCACGGAGTTCGAGCTTCATATGTGCACCTTATCGATCGAGGTGTCGTGGACAACGGACTGCGGCCGGGGGCGCTGACGCGTCCCCGGCCGCAGCTGGGTGATCAGATCACTTGGGCGAGCTGGGCGACGTCACCGTGAGGGTGCCGGCGATGATCTCGCTCTGGAGCTTCGCGAGCTCGTCGGTCAGACCGGCCGGGAGCTTGCTCGTGAAGTCGTGGAAGTCGGCGAGACCGACACCACCGTTGGCGAGCGTGCCCACGTACGGGGTCGGGTCGTACTTGCCCGCGGCCGCCGCGATCACCGTGTCGCGCACGGCGTTGTCGACGTGCTTGGTGATCGAGGTGAGCAGCACCGAGGCGACCGAGGGGTCGGCGACGGCGAGGTCGGAGTCGACACCGAGCATGACGGTGTTCTTGCCCGACTCCTTGATCGCCTGAGCGGCGCTCTGGTAGATCGGTCCGCCGACGGGGAGGATCACGTCGACACCCTGGTCGAGGATGCTCTTCGCGGTCTGCTTCGCGGTGTCGTTCGCCTCGAAGCCGCCGGTGAAGACGCCCTTCTGCGAGGCGACGTCCCAGCCGAACGTCTGGACGTTCGCGCCCTTGTCGGTGTTGTACTTCTGCACGCCGTCGATGAAGCCGTCCATGAAGATCGTCACCGGCGGGATCTGCATGCCGCCGAAGGTGCCGACCTTGTTCACGCCGTCCTGCGCCGACCACGCGGCGGCGGCGTAGCCCCCGAGGTAGCCCGCCTCGACCGTGTTGAACAGCAGCGGCTTGATGTTGGGGGCATCCGTCTTGCCGTCGTTGTTGAGGTCGGCGCTGTCGTCGACGATCGCGTACTGCAGGTTCGGGTTCGCGAGGGCGGACTTCACGGTGTCGGCGGCCAGGTTGAAGCCGACCGAGATGATCAGCGTGCAGTTCGCGGCGACGAGGCTCTCGAGGTTGGGCGCGTAGTCGTTCGCGGAGCTCGACTGCACCTCGACCGGGGTGACACCCAGGGTCGCGGCAGCCTCGTCGAGACCCTTCTTGGCGTACTCGTTGAACGACTTGTCGTTCCAGCCGCCCGCGTCGGAGACGATGCACGGCTTGAAGCCCGCGACAGCGGGAGCGGTGGTGGTGCTGGTGGCCGTCGGCGCGGATCCGCAGCCGGCGAGAGCCACGAGAAGCCCGGCGGCGGTGGCTGCGCCGGCGATCTTCTTGGTGGTTGAGATGGTCACTCGTTCCTCCATAATCGGTACCCCGCGGATGTCGCGGGGAGTCGGGACGAGTCGAAGTTACCTATCGCGTCGGGCGAATTGTTGTCCTGGCCAACACCTGGTACGGAATGGTTACAAACACTTAACAGAACGCCGCGAAATGCTCATGCGCACCATCGGGCCGCGCTGGGACCGCTCGGTCAGAGCACGTCGCCCTGACCGCTGAGCTTGAGGGCGTCGACGATCCCCTTCACCTTCTGCGCGTGCTCGCTCGTGGTCACCAGCAGCGCGTCCTCGGTGTCGACGACCACGATGTCCTGCACGCCGATGACGCTGATGACCCGAGAGGTCTGCGAGACGACGATCCCGCTCGACGCGTCGGCGAGGATGCGGGCGTTCTCCCCCAGAATCGCGAGCTCGTTCTTGCGGCCGCTGCTGTTGAGCTTGGCGAGGCTGGCGAAATCGCCCACGTCGTCCCAGTCGAAATGGCCGGGCACGACGGCGAGTCGCCCCTTCGCGGCGGCGGGCTCGGCGACCACGTAGTCGATCGCGATCTTCTTCAGGCGCGGCCAGACGCGGTCGACGGCGGGGCCTCGACGATCACGGTCGTCCCACGCCTCCGCGAGCTCGATGAGTCCGGCGTGCAGCTCGGGCTCGTTCGCCTCGATCTCGGCGAGGAGCACGTCAGCCCGGGAGATGAACATGCCCGCGTTCCAGAGGTAGCCGCGATCGGCGAAGTAGCCGCGCGCGGTCTCCGCGTCGGGCTTCTCGACGAACGCGTCGACCAGTGCCGCCTCCGGAGCACCGGCGACGGTCAGCATCTGACCCTTGCGGATGTACCCGAAACCGACCGACGGCTCGGTCGGCTGGATGCCGATCGTGCACACGTACCCATCGCGCGCGACGGCGACGGCCTGCTCCACGGCCCAGGTGAACACCGGGAGCACCTTGATGACGTGGTCGGCCGCGAACGATCCGATGATGACGTCGGGCTCGCGACGCACGAGGATGGCGGCGGCGAGCCCGATGGCGGCGGTCGAGTCGCGTGGTTCCGACTCGAGGATGACGTTGCGGTCGAGCACGCCGGGAAGCTCGGCCTCCACCGCCGCGCGATGCGCACGCCCGGTGACGACGGCGATGCGGTCGTGTCCGGCGAGCGGCTCGAGACGGTTCCAGGTGTCGCGGAGCAGGGTGTGCCCCGACCCGGTCAGGTCGTGGAGGAACTTGGGTGCGTCGGCACGCGACAGCGGCCAGAGACGTGATCCCACCCCTCCGGCGGGGATGACGGCGTAGAAGTCGGGGATCGGCTCGGTCATGGCCACAGAGTAGCGGTGTCGGATGACGCTCCCGTTTATCTCGATATCAAGACAGTTAGGTCTGCCTAACGCGAACCGATGCACATGCTCGGCATAGGATGAGACCCGGCGCCCGAGTGACGCCAGGGGGCTCTGCCTCCGGGGGCAACGTCTGCCCCGACCGTGTTCGAACAGGGAGGACCGTCGTGTCTGCACCAGCGCGTGTCACGCCGCAGATCTCGGAAACCACATCGAAAGTCCCGCGCGGAACGCTGTACCGCGGACACGAGGGCATGTGGTCGTGGGTACTGCACCGGATCACCGGCGTCTCGATCTTCTTCTTCCTGCTGGTGCACATCCTCGACACCGCGCTCATCCGGGTCTCCCCCGATGCGTACAACGCGGTGATCGGCACCTACAAGAACCAGGTCATGGGCGTCGGCGAGACGATCCTGGTCGCCGCGATCACCTACCACGCGTTCAACGGCCTGCGCATCATCCTGGTCGACGCCTGGTCGAAGGGCGCCAAGTACCAGCGTCAGCTGTGGTGGGTCGTGCTGGTGATCTGGCTGATCACGATGCTCGGCTTCGCGCCCATCCACCTCATGAACGTCTTCTCGGCGACGGGAGGGGGGCACTGATGACCGCCATCGCCGACCCGCGCGCCCCGCACACCGCGCCGCGCCGCACGGGCCTCAACCTCGAGAAGTGGGGCTGGATCTACATGCGCGTCTCGGGCGTGCTGCTGATCGTGCTCATCTTCGGCCACCTGTTCGTGAACCTCCTCACGGGCGAAGGCATCCACCAGATCGACTTCGCGTTCGTCGGCGGGAAGCTCTCCTCGCCGTTCTGGCAGTGGTGGGACGTGCTGATGCTGTGGCTGGCCCTCATCCACGGCGCCAACGGCATGCGCACAGTGACCAACGACTACGTCACCCACAACGGCGTGCGACGCACGCTCATCTGGGCGATCTGGCTCGTCGCGGCCTTCCTCATCCTCCTCGGCACGCTCGTCGTCTTCACATTCGACCCGTGCCCGGCCGGCGCCGCCGCCAACCTTCTCCCCGACTTCTGCAGCGCTTCCTGAGCCTCACCGATTGCGATCATGACGACTGACACCGCCTCCGACACCGCGCCCGTCCTGAAGGACGGGGTCTACTACCACCAGTTCGACATCGTCATCGTGGGCGCCGGTGGCGCCGGCATGCGCGCGGCGATCGAGGCCGGTCCGGGCGCCCGCACGGCGGTCATCTCGAAGCTCTACCCGACGCGCTCCCACACGGGTGCGGCGCAGGGCGGCATGGCGGCGGCGCTCGCCAACGTCGAAGAGGACTCGTGGGAGTGGCACACCTTCGACACTGTCAAGGGCGGCGACTACCTCGTCGACCAGGATGCGGCCGAGATCCTCGCGAAGGAGGCCATCGACGCCGTCATCGACCTCGAGAACATGGGCCTGCCGTTCAACCGCACGCCCGAGGGCAAGATCGATCAGCGCCGGTTCGGCGGCCACACCGCCGACCACGGCAAGACCCCCGTGCGCCGCGCCTGCTACGCGGCCGACCGCACGGGTCACATGATCCTGCAGACGCTGTTCCAGAACTGCGTGAAGCTCGGCATCAACTTCTTCAACGAGTTCTACGTGCTCGACCTCGTGACGGTGAAGGATGCGGACGGCTCGACGAAGGTCGCGGGCGTGGTCGCCTACGAGCTCGCCACGGGCGACCTGCACGTGTTCCAGTCGAAGGCCGTGATCTTCGCGACCGGCGGCTTCGGCAAGATCTTCAAGACCACCTCCAACGCCCACACCCTCACGGGCGACGGCGTCGGCATCATCTGGCGCAAGGGCCTGCCGCTGGAGGACATGGAGTTCTTCCAGTTCCACCCGACCGGCCTCGCCGGCCTCGGCATCCTCCTCACCGAGGGCGCTCGCGGCGAGGGCGCCATCCTGCGCAACGTGTCGGGTGAGCGCTTCATGGAGCGCTACGCCCCCACGATCAAGGACCTCGCGCCGCGCGACATCGTGAGCCGCTGCATGGTGCAGGAGGTCGCGGAGGGCCGCGGCGCCGGTCCTCACCGCGACTACGTGCTGCTGGACTGCACCCACCTCGGCGCCGAGGTGCTCGAGACGAAGCTCCCCGACATCACCGAGTTCGCCCGCACCTACCTGGGTGTCGACCCGGTGGTCGAGCCCGTTCCCGTGATGCCGACCGCGCACTACGCGATGGGCGGCATCCCGACGAACAACAACGCCGAGGTGCTCAGCGACAACACGACCGTCGTGCCGGGCCTCTACGCCGCCGGCGAGTGCGCGTGCGTGTCGGTGCACGGCTCGAACCGCCTCGGCACCAACTCGCTGCTCGACATCAACGTGTTCGGCAAGCGCGCCGGCCGCAATGCCGTCGAGTACGTCAAGACCGCCGATTTCGTCGCCCTCCCCGAGGACCCCGCGAAGGAGGTGCGCGAGCTCATCGAGGGCCTGCGCACGAACGAGGGCACCGAGCGCATCGCGGTGCTGCGCAAGACGCTGCAGGACGAGATGGACCGCAAGGCGCAGGTGTTCCGCACCGACGAGTCGCTCGGCGAGGTGCTGGAGGTCATCGAGGAGCTGCGCGAGCGCTTCAAGAACGTGCACGTCGACGACAAGGGCAAGCGGTACAACACCGACCTGCTCGAGGCCGTCGAGCTCGGATTCCTCCTCGACATCGCCGAGGTCGTCGTCGTCACCGCGAAGAACCGCAAGGAGAGCCGCGGCGGTCACATGCGCGACGACTTCCCGAAGCGCGACGACGAGAACTACATGCAGCACACGATGGCCTACCTCTCGGGAGACCCGCACTCGTCGAGCCCGGAGGACCACATCGCGCTCGGCTGGAAGCCGGTCGTCTTCACGAAGAACGAGGCCGGCGAGTTGCGTTATCCCCCGCTGGAGAGGAAGTACTGATGTCCACCGCTCTCGTCGATCCCGACGCCGTCGCGAACCTCGAAGAGGCGGACGACACCGGCATCCAGGCGTTCCTGGTCACCTTCATCGTGCGTCGATTCAATCCTGAGGTCGACGAAGAGCCGCGCTGGGTGGACTACGACGTCGAGGTCTACTCGACCGACCGCGTCCTCGACGCGCTGCACAAGATCAAGTGGGAGGTCGACGGCTCGCTGAGCTTCCGCCGCTCGTGCGCCCACGGCATCTGCGGTTCGGACGCGATGCGCATCAACGGCCGCAACCGCCTCGCCTGCAAGACCCTGATCAAGGACCTCGACATCTCGAAGCCGATCTACGTCGAGGCGATCAAGGGCCTGCCGCTGGAGAAGGACCTCATCGTCGACATGGAGCCGTTCTTCGCCTCCTACCGCGAGGTGCAGCCGTTCCTCATCTCCAACTCGGTCCCCGAGAAGGGCAAGGAGCGCGTGCAGTCGATCGTCGACCGCGAGCGCTTCGACGACACGACCAAGTGCATCCTGTGCGCCGCGTGCACCTCGTCGTGCCCGGTGTTCTGGACCGACGGCCAGTACTTCGGACCGGCGGCGATCGTCAACGCGCACCGCTTCATCTTCGACTCGCGCGACGACGCGGGCGACGTGCGTCTCGACATCCTGAACGACAAGGAGGGCGTGTGGCGCTGCCGCACGACCTTCAACTGCACCGAGGCGTGCCCCCGCGGCATCCAGGTGACGCAGGCGATCGCCGAGGTCAAGCAGGCGGTTCTGCGCGGCAAGCCGTGAGGTGATGGCGGTGCCGCTCGCTCCTTCCCCCGGCAGTGAGCGGATGCCGCGCGCCTCCCGCGTGGCGGTGACCGCCGCCTACGCGACGCAGGGTCTCGGCTACGCGGTGGTCGTCACGTCGTTGCCGACGTTGAAGAACCGGCAGCAGATCGACGACACGGTCGTGAATCTGATCATCCTGGGGGTGTGCGTCGCCGCCGCCGGCGGATCGGTGCTCGCCGGAGCCCTCGCGACACGGTTGGGCGCGCGCGTGGCGCTCTCGACGGGGTTCGTGCTGCAGGCGATAGCGCTTCCGGCGGCGGCGCTGCCCGTGCCGTTCCCGGTGTTCGTGGCGGCCTTCGTCGTCTACGGCGTGGGTCTCGGATGCGTCGACGCGGCGTCGGCGATGCAGGGCGTCGTGGTGCAGCGCGCGTACGGCCGATCCCTGCTCGGCGGGTTCTTCGCCGCGTACACGGCCGCCGCGATCGTCGGCGCCCTGCTGGTGTCGGCCTTCGCGCTGACCCCGACGACGGCAGGCGTCGCGCTCGGTGTCGGGGCGGCGATCGCGCTGCTCGTCGCTCTCGCGGGGCTGCGCTTCTTCGCCCGGGAGGCGGCGCCCGAGACCGCTGTCGCCGCGGAGCGCACCGCGCTCCCGCACCGCGCGATCTGGGCGCTCGGATTCATCATCCTGGCCGCGTTCACCGTCGACTCGGCGGTGAGCACGTGGAGCTCGATCCTCCTCACGGACAACCTCGGCACGACACTTGCGCTCGCCCCGCTCGGCTACGCGCTCTACCAGGTGGTGATCCTGGTGACGCGCCTCGTGACCGACCGGCTGCTCGGCACGCTCCCTCGCGCCACGGTGGCAGCCATCGCGGTCATCGTGTCGGTCATCGGATGCCTCGTCGTCGCCCTCGTGCCGGTCGGTGGTGCCGCGATCGCGGGCTTCGCCCTGGCCGGTGTGGCGGTCGGCGCCCTCGTGCCGATCACATTCGGCGCGACCGGCGAGCTCGTTCCCGCGCGCAGCGACGAGATCATCGCGCGGGTCAACCTCTTCAACTACGCCGGCGCGATCGCTGGCGCCGTGCTGGTCGGGTTCCTCGGCGACGTCTTCGGGCTGGCGCTCGGATTTCTGCTGCCCGCGGTGGCCCTCGCCGCCGTGCTGCCGGTGCTCCGACGACTGCGGCGGCCCGCGGCATCCGTCACCGCGGCTGACGCTGGCTAGTCTGGGTCCGTGACCACCGACCGGGGTCGGACCGACCCGGCCGACGAGGAGCGCGAGCTCGCCGAGCGTGTGCGCGCCCGCCTGCAGGACGCGCAGCGGGTCGTGCGGGAGCGTCTCGACGAGCCGATCGCCCAGGCGACGCGGGTCACACGGCGCACGCTCGGGTGGTTCCCCGTGCGGGTGTGGCGGCTCTTCCTGCAGCGCAACGGCCTGCTGCTCGCCGCCGGAATGAGCTATCAGTCGCTGTTCGCGATCTTCGCGGTGCTCTACCTCGCGTTCGCCGCCGTGGGTCTGTGGCTCGGCGGCTCTCCCCAAGCCGTGCAGGGTCTCATCGACCTCATCAACCGGTACATCCCCGGTCTCATCGGCGGCGAGTCGAGTCTGGTCAGCACCGACCAGGTGCAGGATGTCGCGAGCGGCGGGCGCGGCCTGCTGGGTGTGACCGGCGCCGTGGCCGCGATCGTCGTCATCTGGACCGCGATCGGTTTCGTGACCTACGCGCGCCGCGCGGTGCGCGACATCTTCGGCCTGCCCTACGACTCGAGGTCGTACGTGCTGCTGAAGGCACGCGACTTCCTCGCGGCGCTGGTGTTCGGCGTCGCGCTCCTGCTCGGCGCCGTGGTCGGTTCGTTCACGACCTGGGCGATCGATCTCGTGTGGTCGCTGCTCGGGCTGGACGGTGATTCGTTCTGGTCGAGCGTGAGCGTGCGCGGCGCGTCTCTGCTCGTCGCCTTCGTCATCAACTCGGCCGCCCTCGCGGCCCTCTACCGGTTCCTGATCGGCGCCGCGCTGCGATGGCGACGCATTCTGCCGGGGTCGCTCATGGGCGGCGCTGCGCTCGCGGTCGTGCAGCTCGGCGCCGGGCTGCTGCTGCTCTACGCCCCGCGCAATCCGCTGCTCGCGACGTTCACGGCCTTCATCGGATTCCTGCTCCTGTTCCGGGTGGTCGGCGTGGTCATCCTCGTGGCCTCGGCGTGGATCGCTGTCGCCGCCGCCGACCGCCACGTCGCGATCGTGCCGACCTCCGACGCCGAGCGACGCGCGATCGAGCGTGAGGCTCGGCTGGTCGTCGCACGGGTCGACCTGCGGCGCGCACGCCAGGAGCAGACCGAGGCTCCCTGGTGGCGCAGTCGTGCCGCACGCCGCCGGGTCGCACAGGCCGAACTCGAGGTGGAGCAGCTCGAGGCCGAGGACGGCGAGGACGTCGGAGGCCGCCGCTAGGGTGGAGCCCGTGCCCCGCTCCGTCCGCATCGCCAGTGTCAACGTCAACGGCATCCGGGCGGCGGTGCGCAACGGCATGACCGGCTGGCTCGACGGTGCCGGCGTCGACATCCTCACGCTGCAAGAGGTGCGCGCCGAAACGACGCACATCACCGAGCTGCTGCCCGGGTGGCACATCGTGCATGACGAGTCGCTCAGCAAGGGGCGATCGGGGGTCGCGGTACTGTCCCGCATCCCTGCGGCCGCATCGCGCATCGACCTCGGCGAGGGCGTGGACTCCCGGGGGCGCTGGATCGAGGCCGACCTCGAGGTCGACGGCGAGACCGTCACCGTCGTGAGCGCCTACGTGCACTCCGGGGAGGACGGCACCCCGCGCCAGGACGCGAAGTACGGCTTCCTCGACGCGATGACCGAGCGGATGTCGCGCCTCGCCGCCGGCGGTGCGCTCGTGCTCGTCACGGGCGATCTGAACGTCGGCCACCGCCCGCTCGACATCAAGAACTGGCGAGGAAACCAGAAGAAGGCCGGCTTCCTGCCGAAGGAGCGGGCCTATGTCGACCGGTTCCTCGGCGACGAGGGCGCACAGGTCGTCGGTGTCGACGGCTCGACCGGCACCGGTCTCGGCTGGGTCGACATCGGCCGCCGTCATGCGGGAGAGGTCGAGGGTCCGTACACGTGGTGGTCGAACCGCGGTCAGGCGTTCGACAATGACACCGGCTGGCGCATCGACTACCACCTGGCGACCGCCGCGCTCGCGGCACGCGAGAGCGGCTACCACGTGGCGCGGGCGGCGACCTACGCCGAGCGGTGGAGTGATCACGCCCCGGTCGTCGCCGACTACGCGATCGGTCGCTGAGAGCGCACTGTCGTCATCTCGGCCCTGCCGATGCGGGGCCCGCCGCCGTCCGCATGCCGCGGGGCGCGGCATCCGACCGCTCTAGAATCGGGGAGTGACCAAAGCGCGTCTGTACTCGGGAATGCAGCCCTCCGCCGACTCTCTGCAGGTCGGCAACTACATCGGGGCCCTCCTGCAGTGGCGCGACCTTCAGGAGTCGTACGACGCGTACTTCTCGGTGGTCGACCTGCACGCGCTGACGCAGCCGTTCGACCCCGCCGAGATGCGTGAGAAGACCCGCCGAACGGCCGCGCAGTACATCGCGGCCGGCATCGAGCCCGCCAAGTCGACGCTGTACGTGCAGTCGCACGTCACCGCGCACGCCGAGCTCGCGTGGGTGCTCGGCACCCTCACCGGCTTCGGCGAGGCGAGCCGCATGACGCAGTTCAAGGACAAGTCGCAGCGCTACGGCACCGACGGCACCACGGTCGGACTCTTCACCTACCCGGTGCTGATGGCCGCCGACATCCTGCTCTTCCAGGCGTCGGTCGTGCCCGTCGGCGACGACCAGAAGCAGCACGTCGAACTCACCCGCGACCTCGCGGAGCGCTTCAACTCGAGGTTCGGCGAGACCTTCACCGTGCCCGTGCCGATGATCCAGCAGGAGACCGCACGCATCTACGACCTGCAGAACCCGACCGCGAAGATGTCGAAGTCGGCAGAGTCCGACGCGGGCGTGCTGTGGCTGCTCGACGAGCCGTCGGTGTCGGCCAAGAAGGTCATGCGCGCGGTGACGGACTCCGAGGGCTCGGTGCGCTACGACCGGGAGAACAAGCCCGGCGTCTCGAACCTGCTCGTGATCTACGCGGCCCTCACCGGACGCCAGATCCCCTCGATCGAGGACGAGTACGCGGGTCGTGGCTACGGCGACTTCAAGAAGGGCCTCGCCGAGGTCGTGGTGTCGGAGTTCGGTCCGGTGCGCGAGCGTGCGCTGGCGCTGCTGTCCGACGAGGCCGAGCTCGACCGGGTGCTCGCGGCCAACGCCGAGCGTGACGCCGAGCGTGCGGCATCCGTCGCCGACGCGACCCTCGACGCGGTCTACGACAAGATCGGCCTGCTGCGCCGCCGGTGAGCCACCCGCCGCGGCGCGTTCCCGGTCTACGGTGTGCGGCAACTCCGGAGAATCTGGGGAATCAGCCCGGGACCCCCCGGTGAGGCGTCCGAACTCCGGAGTTGCGGTCCACCTGTCCACGACGCACCCCGGAAACCGCGCCACGCAAGGCCGCGAGAGTGTGTTCCGGACGGAACAACACGTCTTCGGCGAGGAGCCGCAGCGTGACGTATCCCCGCGCGGCCGCGGCCAGGTCGCGGGCCCGATCTCGCCGCTGCGAGGCGACGTCGCCGTGAAACGCTCGACTGTCGCACTCGATGATGAGCCGGCCTGCGACGAGGAGGTCGACACGCCCTACTCCCGGGATCCGCACCTGCACCTCGAACGGCACGCCGATACCCCGGAGCATCAGCCTCACCAACGTCTCGATGCCAGACTCCGCCCGACCGTCGACGAGTGCCCGGAGTCGTTGCCATCTGTCGGGCAATGCGGCGAACACCTGGCCAATCATCTCCTCGTCGAGGAGACCGAGATGCAACGCGCTGTCGAGCGTGGCGACCGCGTCGCGCGGCGACTGGCAGCGCACAGCCTGCACGATCGCGCCGACGAGATCGGTGCCGAGGCGGGTCGGATCGGCGGAGGCACCGCGCCAATGGGCGCGCACGTCCTTCGGGCGATGCGGCAGCCGACTTGCGTGCGGCTCAACCTGCAGGTGAAGCCCGTGCGATCGGGCCACGAACACTCCGACCTCACGGAGGAGGCTCACGCAGTCGAGGCGCCCGCCGAGCCGGGCGGCGCGCACCACCGCGTCAGGGAGATCGGCTGCCACGTACCG
>NZ_MEGA01000004.1:0-347 GCF_001725695.1 Microbacterium sp. SCN 71-21 | reverse complement strand
CGCCCGCCACGTATCGTCCCCGGCGAACTCTGATGATGTCGCCGTTCTGGACCATCCTTCGGCGTGTGCGCCGGGACAGCGCGGCGGTGTCGATCGTGCGGAAGAGCGCTGGCGTTGTCATCGGGGCAGAGTGCCCGACATCGACTGCTCGGTTGCGGCACCCCGAGGGTGCGGTGGAATTCACGAGGGCGCACGCTGTTCGGCAGGAGCCGGCGCGCAGGCGGCGACGCGGGGTGTCTCGAGGGGGCGCGGCGAGGGACTACCTCGGGCGCGGACTCGTGCCGCGGCGCGGCCGGCGCTGTGCCGTAACTCCGGAGATACGGAGAGATGCGCCGCATCCTCACCGG
>NZ_MEGA01000003.1:0-72469 GCF_001725695.1 Microbacterium sp. SCN 71-21 | reverse complement strand
GCGCGAGCTGACGCGCGGCATCGTGCCCAACCCCGCGCTGCGGCCGATCAGCCTGGGCATCGGCGAGCCGCGCCATGCCACGCCGGCGCTGATCGAGGAGGCGATCGTCGCGGCGCTGCCCACGTTGTCGGCCTACCCGGCCACTGCCGGCGAGCCGGCGCCGCGTCCGACGCCGCGCAGCGCCGATCGCATGGCGGATGGGGCGTAGCGCGTGTCCGGCTGCTTCGCGAGGGCGCGCACGAGGATGCGTTCCAGGGTCGGATCCGCTCCGGGCAGCGCGTCGCCCAGTCGCGGCGGCGGCAGCGCACGGTGCGCGAACGAGACCGCGTCGCGATCACCGGCGAACGGCGGCCCCCCGGTCAGCGCGAACCAGAGCACGGCCCCGATCTGATACACATCACTCGCCTCGGTGACGGATGCGCCGGTCAGGTGCTCGGGCGACGCATAGGGCACGTTCGCCACCACGCCGGCGCCGGGCGCACTCAGGAGGGGATCGGCGCCGTGGGTCGATCGTCCGGAGACATCGGCGAGGCCGAAGTCGAGGAGTCGCACCGATTCGCGACGCACTCCGCCGTCGTCGAATGCCATGTCGACCATCACGTTGCTGGGGCTGATGTCCCGATGGACCACGCCGGCATCGTGCGCGGCGGCCACGACGCTCAAGAGCGCATCGGCCAACAGAACCGTGTCGGCGGCGCGCAAGGGGCCGTGAGTGCGCACGTGCTGCGCGAGCGTCACTCCGGGAACGAGCTCCATGGCGATCCATGCCACCGGCACATCACCACTCCGATCGACACCCCACTCGATCGCGGTGACGATCGCGGGATGCGGGATGGCAGAGGATGCAGCGACCTCTTCGAAGAACGCATCGCAGGCGGCGTTGTCCTTCGCGAGGTGGGAGTGGAGGAGCTTCAGCGCGACGACGCGGTCGGTCTGCTCGTCGTGAGCCTCGTAGACCGTCGCGGTGCCTCCGCTCCCCAGGGTCGTACCGATCCGGTATCGACCGCCCACGACCGACGCGGTCACGTCGCAGGCTCTCCCTCGGGCGGCACCTGCCCCGTACTCAGCATGTCGGCCCCCGCGCCGAGAATCGCGAGCGAGCGCACCGCGAGCGCACCTGCGTTGCGGGCTGTCACACGATTCTCGTACGCGCGCGAACCCACCAGGACGATGTCGTCGTCCAGCACCGCGAACCAGCGACTGGTGCGCGTCTGATGCTGCCGGGCGGCATGAACGATCAGCTCGGTCGCCCGTCGCGCGAGTGTCGCCGCATCGAACCCTGCAGCACGGTCGCTGGGATGCAGGCGGCTCCCGCGCGCGATCTCGCGATGATTCTCGCTGACCAGTCGCCAGCCCACCACGGACCCTGCCCGGCCGCGATCAGGCGGCGGCGTGACCAGCGCGCTCGTGCCGCTCTCGACGATGAGCTGCGTCGCGCGCAGCCACTCCTGCGCCACACGATCCTGCGTGCTCGCGAACCTGACGTAGTGCACCTGCGCAGCCACCTGGCACCCTCCTGTGAGTTGCGCCAGATGCAGCTGGACACGTCCGGGATCGTCGTGCCTCGGCACGACGCCCGAGAGAACGACACGTGAACGGCAGGAGTCCGTGTCCCAGAGGAGGCGTGAACCCCTCAGCCCGCGAGAGCCGCGGCCGCCGCCTGTGCCGCCGCGATGAGCGCCGTACGCTGCTCGGCGACCCGCACGGGCGCGGTGCCGCCGACGCCGTCGCGTGACGCGACCGATCCCTCGATCGTGAGCACCTCGCGCACGGCGGGGGTGAGCAGCGGTGAGATCTTCGTGAGCAGGGCGTCGGAGGCATCCTCGAGTCCGATCCCTGCGGACTCGCACGCCCGCACGAGCGCACCCGAGATCTCGTGCGCGTCACGGAAGGGCACACCCGCGCGTACGAGCCAGTCGGCGACGTCGGTGGCGAGCGAGAACCCCTGCGGCGCGAGCTCGGCCATGCGCGCCGTGTCGAAGCGCAGGGTGGCGACCATGCCGGTGAACGCCGGCAGCACGACCTCGAGGGTGGCGACCGAGTCGAACACCGGCTCCTTGTCCTCCTGCAGGTCGCGGTTGTAGGCGAGCGGCAGCGCCTTGAGGGTGGCGAGGAGCCCCGACACGTTGCCGATGAGGCGGCCCGCCTTGCCGCGCGCGAGCTCGGCGATGTCGGGGTTCTTCTTCTGCGGCATGATGCTCGACCCGGTCGAATACGCGTCGTCGAGGGTCACGAAGGAGAACTCGCGGGTGTTCCAGAGGATGATCTCCTCGGCGAACCGCGACAGGTCGATGCCGATGAGCGCGGCGATGAACGCGAACTCGGCGACCACGTCCCGCGAGGCGGTGCCGTCGATGGAGTTCTGGGCGGGCTCGGCGAGCCCGAGCTCGCGCGCGACGAGCGCGGGGTCGAGACCGAGCGTGGATCCGGCGAGAGCGCCGCCGCCGTACGGCGACACACGGGCGCGCACCGCCCAGTCGCGCAGCCGCTCAAGGTCGCGCGTGAGCGCCCAGCCGTGCGCCTGCAGGTGGTGCGCGAGCAGCACGGGTTGCGCGTGCTGAAGGTGCGTGCGACCGGGGAGGATCGCCGTCTCGTGCGCCTCGGCCTGGGCGACGAGCGCGTCGATGAGCGCACGCACCTCACGCGCGATGACCGCGGCG
Organism: Microbacterium sp. SCN 71-21; assembly: GCF_001725695.1. NCBI lineage: Bacteria > Bacillati > Actinomycetota > Actinomycetes > Micrococcales > Microbacteriaceae > Microbacterium > Microbacterium sp. SCN 71-21. The sequence continues at coordinate 69,809 of NZ_MEGA01000003.1, read as the reverse complement.
TGATCGAGCAGGTAGAGGCGCACCAGGGTTGCGATCTGATCGTTGCGGCTGCGGCCGGCGCGGAGTTTGCCGCCGAGCTCGGCGCCGACCTCCGCGATCAGCGCCTGCTCGAGCGCACCGTGCACGTCCTCGTCCGAGTGCTGGGCGACGAGCTCCCCCGACGTCACGGCCGCGAGAAGCCGGTCGAGGCCCGCGTGCATGCGCGCCGCCTCGTCGGCGCTCAGGTAGCCCGCCGCGGTCAGCGCGGTGGCGTGCGCGTGCGAGCCGGCGATGTCGTACGGAGCGAGCACCCAGTCGAAGTGCGTCGAGCGGCTCAGGGCCTGCAGCTCGGGCGACGGCCCGCCGGCGAAGCGGGCGCCCCAGAGAGCACCCTCATTGGTTCCGTGCGCGGACTCAGCGGTCACAGGTTCGACCCTTTCGTGCGGGATGGACGAGCGGATGCCGCGGCTCACTGCTGGCGCAGCAGCCACACCAGCAGGGCCTTCTGGGCGTGCAGGCGGTTCTCCGCCTCATCCCAGACGACGCTCTGCGGGCCGTCGATGACCTCGGCGTCGACCTCGTAGCCGCGGTCGGCAGGCAGGCAGTGGATGAAGATCGCGTCGGACGCGGCGAGCGACATCGTCTCGTTCGTCACCTTGTACGCGCCGAGGTCGCGCAGGCGCGCGAGCTTCTCCTCCTCCTTGCCCATCGACACCCAGGTGTCGGTGACGACCACGTCGGCGCCGGCGGCGGCCTCGAGCGGGTCGGTGTAGAGCGTCACCGAGCCTCCGGTCTCCTTCGCGCGCTGGTCGGCGTCGTCGATCACGTCGTCGCGGGGCGCGTAGGTGTCGGGCGAGGCGACGCGCACGTGCATTCCGGCGGTGACCCCCGCCAGCACGTACGAGTGGGCCATGTTGCTGCGCCCGTCCCCGAAGAACGCGAGGGTGAGCCCGGCGAGCTCGCCCTTGTGCTCCTTGATGGTGAGGAGGTCGGCGAGAAGCTGACACGGGTGGAAGTCGTCGGAGAGCGCGTTGACCACGGGCACGCGGGTGCCGCGGGCCATCTCCTCGAGCCCGGCCTGGGCGTAGGTGCGCCACACGATGGCCGCGACCTGGCGCTCGAGCACCCGGGCGGTGTCGGCGGGGGTCTCCTTGCCGCCGAGCTGGCTGTTGGCGGTCGAGATGATGAGCGGCGAGCCGCCGAGGTCGGCGATGCCCACCGCGAACGACACGCGGGTGCGCGTCGACGACTTGTCGAAGATCACGGCGACCGTCTGAGGACCGGCGAGCGGCTTCTGCGCCCACCGGTCGCGCTTGAGCTCGACGGCGAGATCGAGGATCTCGGCCTGCTCGACCGCTGTCAGGTCGTCGTCGCGGAGCAGATGGCGGGTCATGCGGACACCTCCGGGGAGAGAACGACGGATGCCGCGACCTCGGCGAGCGCGGCGGCGAACCGCTCGCGGAACTCGTCGATCTCGACATCGCCGATGATGAGGGGCGGCGCCAGCCGCACCGTGCTGTCGTTGGCCGCGTTCACGATGAGGCCGTGCCGCTGCGCGGCGGCGGTGACCTCGTTCGCGACGGGGTCGGTGAGGGCGACGCCGATGAGCAGCCCCTGACCGCGCGTGCCGGTGACGAGCGGCGAGCCGATCGCCTCGACGGCGGCGCGCACCTGAGCGCCCCGCAGGGTCGCCGCCTCGACGAGGCCGGCGCGCTCGATCTCGTGGAGCACCGCGACCGAGACGGCGGTCGCCAGCGCGTTACCGCCGAACGTCGACCCGTGGGTGCCGGGGTAGAACAGCTCGCTCGCCGTCGGGAACGTGATCAGCGCGCCGATCGGGAAGCCGCCGCCGATGCCCTTGGCGACAGTGATCGCATCGGGCACGATGCCCTCGTGCTGGAAGCCGAACCAGGCACCGGTGCGACCGGCGCCGGTCTGGATCTCGTCGATGATGAGCAGCGCGCCATGGCGTGCCGTGATCTCCCGTGCCGCGGCGAGGTACCCCTCGGGCAGCGGCACGACGCCCGCCTCGCCCTTGATCGGCTCGACGAACAGGGCGGCCACCGTGTCGTCGACGGCGGCCTCGAGGGCCTCGATCGTCGACGGCAGGAACTCCACGCCCGGCACCATCGGCTCGAACGGCGCGCGCATTCCCGGCTTTCCGGTGAGCGCCAGCGTGCCCATCGTGCGGCCGTGGAACGCACTCTCGAGCGCGAGGATGCGCGGCCGCGCGCTGCCGCCGTGGAGACGGGCCAGCTTGAACGCGGCCTCGTTGGCCTCCGCCCCCGAGTTGCCGAAGTACACGCGGCCGGCGGGGCCGGTACCGGCGAGCCGCTTCAGCAGCGCCGCGAGCTCGAGCTGCGGCGGCGTGGCGAAGTAGTTCGACACGTGGGCGAGGGTCTGCGCCTGCCGGGTCACCGCGTCGACGAACACCGGGTGGGCGTGCCCGAGGGCGTCCACAGCGATGCCGGCGAGGAAGTCGAGCAGGCGGGTGCCCGCGGCATCCCAGACGTAGGCGCCCTCGCCACGGGTCAGCAGGGCCAGGCGGTCGCCGGAGTTGCGCACCAGGTCACGCCCGGCGGCCTCCTGCCAGATCTCGGTCTGCGCGTCTGCGTCGCTCATTTCGCCACCACTTCCGTTCCGATGCCCTTCTGAGTGAAGATCTCGACGAGCACCGAGTGCGGCACCCGTCCGTCGATGATCGCCGCGGTCTCCACGCCGCCCTCGATCGCGTCGAGGCACGCCCGCATCTTCGGGATCATCCCCGACTCGAGCGACGGCAGCATGGTGCGCAGCTCCTCGGCCGTGAGGCTCGAGACGAGCGACTCCCGGTTCGGCCAGTCGGCGTAGAGCCCCGGCACGTCCGTGAGGATGACCAGCTTGGATGCCCCGAGGGCCACCGCCAGTGCGGCGGCCGCGGCATCCGCGTTCACGTTCAGCGACTGCCCGGGGTGGTCGAGGTCCGGGGCGATCGAGGAGACGACCGGGATGCGGCCCGCCGTCACGTGGTCGAGCACCGGCTGCGGGTCGACCTCGACGATGTCGCCCACCCGGCCGAGGTCGTGCTCGACCCCGTCGACGAGCACGCCGCGGCGGCGTCCGCCGAACAGGCCCGCGTCCTCGCCCGACAGACCCGCGGCGACCGGGCCGTGGGCGTTGATCTTGGCGACCAGCTGCGGGTTCACCTGACCGGTGAGCACCATTCGCACCACCGAGATCGCCTCGGTGGAGGTCACCCGGTAGCCGCCCTTGAACTCGGTCGGGATCGCGAGCCGGTCGAGCATGTCGGAGATCTGGGGACCGCCGCCGTGCACGACGACCGGCTTGACCCCGACGTAGCGGAGGTAGGCCATGTCGGCGGCGAAGGCGTCCTGCAGCTCCTCGGAGACCATCGCGTTGCCGCCGTACTTGACGACGACGATCTGGTCGCGGAAGCGACGCAGCCAGGGCAGCGACTCGATGAGGGTCGCCGCCTTCGCGGAGGCCTCGGTCGGGTCGGTGTCTTGCAGGGCGGGATCGGTCATGAGGCGTACGCGCTGTTCTCGTGGACGTAGTCGTGGGTGAGGTCGTTGGTGAGGATCGTCGCCTCGGCGGTGCCGACCTTCAGGTCGATGAGCAGGTCGGTGGCGCGCGGGGCGAGGTCGACCTCCTCGCGGGGACGGTCGGGTCCGCCCTGGCTGCACACGCGCACGCCGTTCATCCACACGTCGACGTCGTACGGGTCGAACGCGGCCGCGGTGGTGCCGATGGCGGCGAGCACACGCCCCCAGTTCGGGTCGTTGCCGAAGATCGCGGCCTTGAACAGGTTGTTGCGCGCGACGGAGCGCCCGACCTCGACCGCGTCGGTCTCGCTCTCGGCGCCGACCACGCGGATCGTGATGTCGTGGCTCGCGCCCTCGGCGTCGCCCTGCAGCTGCCGGGCGAGGTCCTGGCAGAGGTCGGCGAGCACGGCGGCGAACACGTCGAGATCGGGATGGATGCCGGTGGCCCCGTTCGCGAGCAGGGTGACCTGGTCGTTCGTCGACATGCACCCGTCGGAGTCGAGCCGGTCGAAGCTCGTGCCGGTCGCGCGGCGCAGGGCCGCATCCGCCTCGGCGCTCGTGAGCTCGGCGTCGGTCGTGATGACGACCAGCATCGTCGCGAGGCCGGGCGCCAGCATCCCGGCGCCCTTCGCCATACCGCCGATGGTCCACCCGTCGTGGGTGCGCACCGCGCGCTTGGGCCGGGAGTCGGTGGTCATGATCGCGAGGGATGCCGCCTCTCCCCCGTCGTCCGACAGCGCCGCCACGCCCTCCTCGACGCCCGCGAGAACCTTGGCCCGGAAGACCTCGTCGCCCGTGCCGATGAGGCCCGTGGAGCACACGACGACGTCGCCGGCGCTCACCCCGAGGAGCTCGGCGGCCTTCTCGGCGGTCTGATGGGTCGTCTGGAAGCCGAACGATCCGGTGAAGCAGTTCGCCCCGCCGGAGTTCAGCACGACCGCCTCGATGACGCCGTCCGCGACGACCTGCTGCGACCAGATGATCGGGTTCGCCTTGGCCCGGTTGCTCGTGAACACGGCGGCGCCCACCTTGCGTGGGCCGCGGTTGACGACCAGCGCGACGTCGGGCTTGCCGGTCGACTTCAATCCGACGGCGACGCCGGCGGCGGCGAATCCCTGGGCGGCGGTGACGCTCACGGGGCGACTCCGTTCACGGTGAGGGCGCGGTCCTCGGGGAGGCCGAGCGCGATGTTCATGGACTGGATGGCGGCACCGGCGGTGCCCTTGACGAGGTTGTCGACCGCGGCGGTGACGACCACGCGGTTCGCGTCGCGGTCGATCGCGAGGGACAGCAGCGCCGTGTTCGCCCCGAGCACGTCGGCGGTGCGCGGCAGCACCCCCTCGGGCAGCAGCTGCACGAAGGTCTCCCCCGCGTAGGCGCTCTCCCACGCGTCGCGCAGCTGCGCATCCGTCACGCCCGCCCGGATGGGGGCCGTCGAGGTCGCGAGGATGCCGCGGGCCATCGGGACGAGCACGGGCGTGAACGAGATGCGCACGTCGTCGGCGCCGGCCCCGCGCAGCGCCTGCTGGATCTCGGGGATGTGCCGGTGCGTGCCGCCCACGGCATACGGATTCGCGGTGCCGAGGATCTCGCTCGCGAGCAGGTTCGTCTTCAGGCTCTTGCCCGCGCCCGACGGCCCGACCGCGAGCACGCTGACGAGGTCGGTGGCGTCGATGACGCCCGCCGCGACGCCGGGCGCGAGGCTGAGGCTGACGGTCGACGCGTTGCAGCCGGGGGCCGCGATCCGGGTCGCGCCCACGAGGTTCGCACGCTGCTTCCCGGTCGCCACGGCGAGCTCCGGCACGCCGTAGGCCCACGGCTCGTGGAAGTCGCCGCCGTAGAACCGGGCCCACGCGGCCGGATCGGTGAGCCGGTGATCGGCACCCGCGTCGATGACGAGCGCGGAGTCCTTCAGCGCGTCGGTGTACTGACCCGACTGCCCGTGCGGCAGCGCGAGGAAGACGACGTCATGGCCGGCGAGGATGTCGGGCGTCGTGTCCTCGAGGGTGAGGTGCGCGAGGGAGCGCAGGTGCGGCTGGTGCGCGATGAGCGGCTGGCCGGCGTTCGCGTGCGCGGTGACGGTCGTGATCTCGACATCGGGATGGGCTGCGAGGATGCGCAGCAGTTCACCGCCCGCATAACCGGAAGCGCCGGAGACGGCGACCGAGAGCGTCATGGATTCCACCTTAGTTTCTGGGAGGGATGCCGCTCATGCACAGAGCACGCGCGGCGAGGGCCGAACGCGGCGACACCCGCGACGGCTCCCGGAAACGGGGGACGCAGGGGTCGCCTAGAGTCGGCGGCCGCCGCGGCGTCGGCACGCGCCACCGAGGCTCACGGGGAGCACTGCGAGGTGGAGGGACGCCGACGGCATGCCGCGAGGGTATCGGGATGCCGCATCCCCCCGCAAATCCGGGCCGTCACCCGGCGTCGAGGTGGGCGTCGAGGAAGGCCTGCACCCGCGCCCAGGCGTCGGCCGCCGAGGCTGCGTGGTAGCGGCGGCCCTCGTCGTTGAAGAACGCGTGCGCGGCATCCGGGTAGACGACCGTCTCGAGGGCGACACCCGCCTCGCGAGCCGTCTGCTCGACTGCCGGGAGCGCCTCGATGAGCGACGGATCGTGCTGTCCGTAGAGCGCGAGCACCGGCGCCGTGATGCGCCCGAGCTGCTCGGCGCCCGGCGCGGAGCCGTAGAACGGCAGCGCCGCGCGCACGCGCGGGTCGGCGGCGGCGAGGAGGAACGCGAAGGTGCCGCCGAAGCAGAAGCCGATGACCCCGATGCGTCCGTCGACGCCGGGTTCCGTGGCGACGAGGTCGACGACGCCGGTGAGGGCCCCGACCGCCCACCCGGCGTACTCGGGAGCCCGGGCCCCGGTGATCGCGTCGCGCATGCGGGGCTGGGCGGCGACCCGCGCCTCCTCGTCGTCGCTGTTCATGATCGCGAACAGCTCGGCGCCGATCGAGGGCTCGATGCCACCACGGCTGAGGATGTCGGGGGCGGCGGCGAGGTAGCCGAGGGCAGCGAACCGGTCGGCGACGTCGCGGATGTGGTCGACGAGCCCCCAGATCTCGTGGATCACGATGACCGCTCCGCGCACGGGCCCGTCGGGCCGCGCCAGGTACACGTCGATCGCGGGGCCGTCGGGGGTCGGGATGCTGCGCGTCTCGGTCATGCCGCCACGCTACGCCCGCGCGCTATGCACGGCGTGCACGTCACTCCCGCAGGGTCGCGCCGAACCGCTCGGTCGCCACGGCCACGCCCGCGAGCTTCGCCTCCGTCGCCTCGGCCGCGGTGAGCGTGCGGTCGGGGGCGCGGAAGCGCAGCGCGAAGGTGAGGCTCTTGGTGCCCTCGGGGAGACCCTGCCCGCGGTAGTCGTCGACGAGACGCAGCGACTCGAGCAGGTCGCCCGCACCGGCCACGAGCGCGGCGGCGAGGTCGGCGGCGGCGAGGTCGGCGTCGACGATGAGCGAGACATCCTGCGTCGCCGCCGGGTAGCCCGAGAGCGACGGGGCGACGGTGCGGGTTCCGGCGGCGGCGACAAGGGCGTCGAGATCGAGCTCGGCGACCGTGACGCGGCCGGGCAGGTCGGCGTCGGCCGACACCTGCGGCAGCAGCTCGCCGACGTAGCCGATCTCCACGCCGTCGACCGACAGCACGCCGGCACGCCCCGGGTGCAGCGCCGCGCGCTGCGCCTGGGCGACGTCGATCGTGACGCCGGCAGCGGATGCCGCGACCCGCACCGCGTCGAGCACCTCGGGGAGACCGGCCGCCTCGGCCGACCGGCCCGGCTGCTTGGGCGCGACGTGACCGGTGACGAGCACGGCGAGGTGGCGACGCTGCGGTGGGATGCCCGCGTCGAGCGCCGCGAGCGTCGCGGCGTCGGGACGTGCGGCGGCGGGCGGCACGTCGGCCGTGCCGTAGACGACGCCCGGCTCCGGGAGGAACACCGCGCCGGTCTCGAACAGCGACAGGTCGCCGAGGCCGCGCGCCGCGTTGCGGTGCGCGACGACGAGCAGTCCCGGCACGAGGCTGCGCCGCAGCGCCGGTGCGAGTCCGTCGAGCGGGTTGGCGAGCAGCACGCTCGGCACCGCCTCGCCGTCGGCGGAGCCGTGCAGCGTGTTCGCGTCGACCGTGGTGAACGGGAACGACGGCGTCTCGACGAAGCCGGCGGCGGCGAGCGCGTTCGACACGCGACGGCGGGCCGCCTGCGCAACGGTCCAGCCGCGACCGGTCGGAGCGACGGGGAGCACCGCGGGGATGCGGTCGTAGCCCTCGATGCGGGCGACCTCCTCGGCGAGCGTCCACTTGTCGGTGAGGTCGGGGCGCCACGTCGGCGCGATGACCAGCCTGTCGTCGCCCTGGTCAAGCACGGTGGCGCCGATCTTCTCGAGCGCGCCCGTGATCTGGTCGTCGGTGTAGTCGACCCCGATGAGCGCGGAGATGAATCCGTCCGGCAGCAGGATGCCGTCGCGCTGGTGTGCGGACTCGACCCTCGCGAGGCCGCCCTCGACCGCGCGCGTGCCGCCGGCGAGCTTCTCGAGCAGCTCGACGACGCGCTCGGCGGCGACCGACGCGACGTTCGGGTCGACGCCGCGCTCGAAGCGCCGAGACGCCTCGCTCGGCAGCTTGTGGCGACGCGCGCTGCGGGCGATCGTGACCGGGTCGAACGTCGCCGCCTCGACCAGCACGTTGCGGGTCGTCTCGCTCATCTCGGTGCTCGCGCCGCCCATGACGCCTGCGAGACCGATGGGGCCCGAGGCATCCGTGATCAGCAGGTCTTCGACATGCAGGTCGCGCACCTTGCCGTCGAGGGTCTCGAGCGTCTCGCCCGGCGCCGCCCGGCGCACGGTGATGCCGCCGGAGAGCTTGTCGAGGTCGTAGCCGTGCACGGGGTTGCCGAGCTCGAGCATGACGTAGTTGGTGATGTCGACGAGCACCGAGATCGAGCGGATGCCGGCCAGCGCGAGCCGGGCCACCATCCACGGGGGCGTCGGCCGCGACGGATCGACGCCGCGCACGACGCGTGCCGCGAACTGCGACGCACCGACGCGCCCGCGGATGGGTGCGGCATCCTCGATCGCGATCTCGACGCCCGCACCCGGGTCGACCCACCGCCCCTCGCGCGCGGGGTCGCGGAAGGCCGCACCGGTCGCGTGCGAATACTCGCGTGCGGCGCCGCGCAGCGACAGCGCATACCCGCGGTCGGGGGTCACGTTGATCTCCACGGCGACGTCGTCGAGACCGAGCAGGGCGATCGCATCGGTGCCGACCTCGGGGTCGAGGCCGAGCTCGGTGAGCCGCAGGATGCCGGAGTGGTCCTCGCCGAGGCCGAGCTCGCGCGCCGAGGCGATCATGCCGTCGGAGACGTGGCCGTAGGTCTTGCGGGCGGCGATCGGGAAGGGCCCCGGCAGAACTGCGCCGGGCAGCGTCACCACGACCTTGTCGCCCGCGAAGAAGTTGCCGGCGCCGCACACGATGCCGCGCACGCCGCCGTTCGCCTCGCCGACGTCGACCTGGCACCAGCGGATCGTCTTGCCGTTGGACTGCGGCTCGGGCTCGAACGAGACCACCTGGCCGACGACGACCGGACCGGTCACGTCGAAGGAGTGCACGTCCTCCTCTTCGAAGCCGACGCTCACGAACGAGGCGAGCACGTCCTCCGGGGTCGCGTCCGCAGGGACGTCCACATATTCACGCAGCCACGACAGCGGAATGCGCATCACACCACCATCCCGAACTGCTCGCTGAAGCGCACATCACCCTCGGCCATGTCGCGCATGTCCTGCACGTCGCTGCGGAACATGAGGGTGCGCTCGACCCCCATGCCGAACGCGAAGCCCGAGTACACCTCGGGGTCGAGACCCGCCGCGCGCAGCACGTTGGGGTTGACCATGCCGCAGCCGCCCCACTCGATCCAGCGGGCGCCGCCCTTGAAGGTCGGATGCCACAGGTCGAGCTCCGCGCTCGGCTCGGTGAACGGGAAGAAGTTCGCGCGGAAGCGCGTCTTCGCCTCGGCGCCGAACAGCTGCTTGGCGACGTGGTCGAGGGTGCCCTTCAGGTGCGCCATCGTGATGCCCTTGTCGACCACGAGTCCCTCGAACTGCGTGAAGACCGGCAGGTGCGTGGCGTCGAACTCATCGGTGCGGTACACGCGGCCGGGCGAGATGACGTAGATGGGCACATCACGCGAGAGCATGGTGCGCATCTGCACCGGGCTCGTCTGGGTGCGCAGCACCAGGTGGCGATCCACCGGGTCGACGTAGAAGGTGTCCTGCATCTGGCGCGCCGGGTGGTCGGGGTCGACGTTCAGCGCGTCGAAGTTGAACCACTCGTGCTCGAGCTCGGGACCCTCCGCGATCTCCCACCCCATGCCGACGAAGATGTCGCCGATCTGCTCCTGCAGGAGGGTCAGCGGATGCCGCGCCCCCACGCGCGTGCGCTGCGGCACGGCGGTGATGTCGACGCGCTCGCCCTCGAGCTTGGCGGCGAGCTCCGCTTCGGCGAGCGCGGTCTCGCGGGCGGCGAGCGCCTGCGTGACCTGCCCGCGGGCCTGGCCGACGAGCTTGCCGAACTCCGCCTTGCGGTCCGCGGGCACGTCGCGCATGCGCGCGTTCAGGCGCGCCAGCGGCGAGCCCTCCGCGACGTGCGCCTGTCGCGCCGCCTTCAGTTCGGCGGAATCGGATGCCGCGGCGATCGCCGCGACCGCGGCCTCGGCCGCAGCCGTCACCGCCTCGGGCGTGATCTCGTTCTCGGGTGCGTCGGACACGGGAATCGAGTCTACCGAGCGCCCAGGCTGTCTCAGGGCGCGGGCGGGGCGCCTTCGGCGCGCGGGGCGGCGAGGGACTCTGTGGTCGTCGCGGGGGCCGCGGCATCCGTGCCCGTCGCTCGCGGCGACCGGCGGGTGCGGCGCTCGACGACGTACGCGACGTAGGAGAGCGCCAGGCACAGGGCGACGTAGATCGCGCCGGCGATCAGCGCCGAGGGGATCAGCGGCGAGCCGAACTGCGGATTCGAGCCCAGCAGACGCGCGTAGTAGAGCAGCTCGGGGTAGGTGATGATGAAGCCGAGCGCGGTGTCCTTGAGCGTGACGACCAGCTGCGCGATGATCACCGGCAGCATCGCGCGCAGCGCCTGGGGCAGCAGGATCAGGCGGAGCACCCCAGCCTTGCGCAGCCCGATGGCGTATCCCGCCTCCTTCTGACCGCGCGGCAGCGCCTCGACACCCGCGCGGATCACCTCGGAGAGCACGGAGCCGTTGTAGGCGATCAACGCGATCACCACCGCTCCGTAGCTCGGCAGCCGCAGCCCGAGCACGGGGAGCCCGTAGTAGAGCAGCAGCATGAAGACGAGCACCGGGATGGCGCGCAGCACCTCGACGACCGCGGTGACCGGGATGCGCACCCACGCGTGGTCGGAAAGACGCCCGATCGCGAGCACGAAGCCGAGCACGACCGAGCCGAGCGCGGCCGCGGCGAACGCCGACAGCGTCGCGATGGTGGCCTGTCCGAACTGCTCCCACACCCGGCTGTAGGTGAACAGCTCCCACTTCCGGGCAGAGAACTGACCGGTCTCGGCGAGACGCCAGATCGTCCAGGCGACGCCCGCGGCGACGACGAGCACGGTGACGACGCCGAGGATCCGGTTGCGCAGTCGCGCCCGAGGGCCGGGCACGTCGTAGAGGACGGAACTCATCGGGCCACCTTCCAGCGACGTTCGAGCACGCGCTGCAGCCACGCCAGCAGCAGCACGAGCACCACGAACACGACCATCACCCAGAGGATCGTGACGAGCTGGTTCTCCCCCAGCTCGCTCATGTTCGCGCGGATGTTGCCGAGGTTGACGACCGAGAAGCCGCTCGCCACGGTCGTGTTCTTCAGCAGGGCGATGAGCACGCTCATCATCGGCGGGATGACCGATCGGGTCGCCTGCGGCAGCACGACGTAGCCCATCACCTGCCCGAAACCCATCCCGAGGGCGCGCGCGGCCTCGGCTTGCCCGACCGGCACGGTGTTGATGCCCGAGCGCACGGTCTCGGCGACGTAGGTGGCCGTATAGATCCCGAGGGCGGTCGTCGCGAGCAGCACGAAGTCGGCACGGCCGGGCACGAGGAGCGGGACACAGAACGCGAAGAAGAACATCACGAGTGTGAGCGGGGTGTTGCGGATCCAGTTGACGTACACCGCGCCGACCGCGCGCGCGATCGGCACCGGGGAGACGCGCATGGCACCGACGATGAGCCCGAGGAGGAGGGCGATCGCGCCGCCGCCGAGGAACAGCACCAGAGTGCCGCGCAGTGCCTCACCCCACAGATCGGGGTAGTCGGTGAGGATGTTCACCGTCGTCGTCCTTTCGGAGGGAGCCGGGGCGGCCGCTGCGCGGCCACCCCGGCGATGATCACGAGACGGGATCGACGGCAGGCTGGGTGGCCTGCACGCCGGACGCGCCGAGGTTCTTCTCGAAGATCGCGGTCCAGGTCGACCCTCCGTCGGTGAACATCGTGTTGATGAATGCCGCGAAAGCGGTGTCGTCCTTCGCGAGCCCGACACCGTAGCGCTCGGTCGAGAACGGCTCCCCGACGACCTTCAGGTTGTCGGGGTCGGCCGCCGCGTACCCGATGAGAATGGCCTCATCGGTCGTCACCGCATCGGCCTGGCCGCTGATGAGGTTCTGGACGCACTCGGAGTAGCCGCTGAACTCGACGGTCTTCGCATCGGGGTGCTCGTCCTTGATGCGCTGGATCGATGTGGATCCGGTCGCCGAACAGACCGTCTTGCCGGCGAGCGCGTCGACGCCCGTGATCGAGTCGTCGGACTTGCGCACGAGCAGTCCCTGGCCGGTCACGAAGTAGGGACCTGCGAAGTCGATCTGCTCCTTGCGACGATCGGTGATCGAGTAGGTCCCGACGTAGTAGTCGATCTGCCCGTTCTCGATGGCCTGCTCACGGTTCGCGGAGGCGATCGCGGTGTACTCGATCTTGCTCTCGTCGTAGCCGAGCGACGCCGCGATCCACCGGGCGATGTCGATGTCGAAGCCCGACCTCTCACCCGTGGTCGGGTCGAGGTAGCCGAGACCCGGCTGGTCCTCCTTGACGCCGATCTTGACGACGCCGGCGGCCTTGATCTTCTCGAAGGTCGGGCTGCCGGCGATCTCGACATTGCTCGCGACCTCGAACAGCGGCGCGGCCGAGGCATCCGCGCTTCCCGAGGCACCCGGGGTGCCGCTGTTGCACGCGGTGAGCGCGAGCGCCGCGACCGCGAGTCCCGCAGCCGCTCCCATCATTCGTCTGATGCGCATGTGAATCTCTCCTGTTTCGTATCTCTTCTTCTTCGTCCGGCGCCGGGGACGGGCGCGCGGGTCTGGGGGCGTCAGTGGGTGATGAGCTTGGAGAGGAAGTCCTTCGCTCGGTCGCTGGCGGGGTTCGTGAAGAACGCGTCCGGAGTCGCCTGCTCGACGATCTGGCCGTCGGCCATGAACACGACCCGGTCGGCGGCCTTGCGCGCGAAGCCCATCTCGTGGGTGACGACGATCATGGTCATCCCTTCGTGCGCGAGCGAGGTCATCACGTCGAGCACCTCGGTGATCATCTCGGGGTCGAGGGCGCTCGTGGGCTCGTCGAAGAGCATCACCTTGGGGGCCATCGCGAGCGCCCGGGCGATGGCGACACGCTGCTGCTGTCCGCCGGAGAGCTGCGCCGGCAGCTTGTCGGCCTGCGCCCCGACGCCGACGCGGTCGAGAAGTCGACGACCGGATGCCTCCGCCTCCGCCTTCTTCTGCTTCTTGACCTTGATCGGTCCGAGGGTGACGTTCTCGAGGATCGTGAGATGGGAGAACAGGTTGAACGACTGGAACACCATGCCGACGTCGGCACGGAGCGCCGCCAGCGCCCTCCCCTCGCTCGGAAGCGCCACGCCGTCGATCGCGATCGTTCCCGAGGTGATGGTCTCGAGCCGGTTGATCGTGCGGCAGAGCGTCGACTTCCCCGATCCGGAGGGGCCGATCACCACGACCACCTCGCCTCGGTTGACCGTCAGGTCGATGTCCTTGAGGGCGTGGAAATCGCCGTAGTGCTTCTGCACGCGCTCGACGACGACCAGCGGATCGCCGCGTCGCACGCTGATGTTCGATGTCGCCGGGCCGGGGGAATCCTGGGAAGACATGATGTCCACTCTATGAACGGGATGTGGACGATCGCGACCCGTGGCGGATTCTCCCAGGGGGATGTAACCTCCGCGGAACCTGCCTCGGCCGGCTTCCGCGACACGGCATCCGGCCGGTCAGCCGCGCTGGGCGAACGCCGATTCGTAGAGGCAGACGCTCGCCGCAGTTGCGAGGTTCAACGACTCGGCCTGCCCGTAGATCGGCAGGCGCAGCGCGGCATCCACCCACTCGAGCGCCTCATCGGGCAGCCCGTGCGCCTCGTTTCCGAACACCCAGGCGGTCGGGCCGTCGAGTTCCCCGGCTCGCCGCGCGTCGAGCAGATCGTCGCCCTTGACGTCGGCGGCGACGACGCGCAGTCCTGCCGCGCGTGCCGCGTCGATCACGTCTTCCAGTGACTCGACGCGCGCCACCGGCACGTGGAACAGAGACCCGGTCGTCGACCGCACGACCTTCGGGTTGTAGGGATCCACCGTGCGCCCGGTCAGAACCACCGCATCGGCGCCGACGGCGTCGGCCGCGCGGATGATCGTGCCGAGATTGCCCGGATCGCGGATCTCTTCGCAGATCGCGAGCAGTCGCGGTGCACGGGCGAGAACGTCGTCGATGGATGCCTCGTCCTGGCGGGCGACAGCGATGATGCCCTGAGGAGTGACGGTGTCAGCCATCGCCTCGATCACCGCGTCGGACGCGAGCTCTACGCGGAGCCCCGCGCGCGATGCCGCCTCGCGGAGGTCGGCGTGGCGATCCCAGGCGGCGGGCGTCGCATAGAGCTCGACCAGGCCGTCGGCACGGAAGGCGAGCGCCTCGCGCACGGCCTGCGGACCCTCGAGGAGGTACAGGCCGGTCTCGTCGCGCGCCGCCCGTTTGGCGAGCTTCGCGACCGCTCGGGCGCGCGGCGATCGGGGATTCTCGAGCACGCGGCCAGTCTAGAGCGGTGGGGTGCCTCGCCCGGGAACGACGAACGGGGCGCCCTCCCGAAGGAGGACGCCCCGTGCAGCGTGTGACGCTTAGGCCGAGACCTTGGGCGCGTTCACGTCGGCCGGAAGGGCGGCCTTCGCCGTCGCGACCAGCGACGCGAACGTCGCGGGCTCGTTCACCGCGAGGTCGGCCAGGATGCGGCGGTCGACCTGCACACCCGCGAGGCCGAGGCCCTGGATGAAGCGGTTGTAGGTGATGCCGTTCTGACGGGCAGCGGCGTTGATGCGCTGGATCCACAGACGGCGGAAGTCGCCCTTGCGCTTGCGACGGTCGCGGTACGCGTAGACGAGCGAGTGGGTGACCTGCTCCTTCGCCTTGCGGTAGAGGCGCGACCGCTGGCCACGGTAACCCGAGGCGCGATCGAGGATGGTACGACGCTTCTTCTGGGCGTTGACGGCCCGCTTGACTCTAGCCATTTCTTGTCTTCCTCACGTGGGTCGGCGCGCTCAGCGGCCGAGGAGCTTCTTCGCGACCTTGGCGTCGCCCGGGGCGAGCACCTGCTCCTGCGACAGACGGCGGGTGCGCTTGGTGGGCTTGCCCTCGAAGTTGTGGCGCAGGTTGGCCTGCTGCTTCATGAGCTTGCCGGTGCCGGTGATCTTGAAGCGCTTCTTGGCACCCGAGTGGGTCTTCTGCTTCGGCATGTCGGTTTCCTTCTGTGTTGTGTCCCGCGGACGGGAATCGTGGCGCCCTACTCGGCCGGAACCGGAGCGGGCTGCTCGTCAGTGGGGGTGTCGCCGCGGGCGGCCGAACGGGCGGCCTCCTTGTTCGCGGCACGCTGGGCGTTCTGCTCCGCCTTCGCCTCGGACTTGTTCTTGTGAGGCGCGATCACCATGACCATGTTGCGACCGTCGATCGTGGGGTTCGATTCGACGGTGCCGAACTCGGAGACATCCTCGGCGAACTTGCGAAGCAGGCGCACACCCAGTTCCGGACGCGACTGCTCGCGACCGCGGAACAGGATCATCGCCTTCACCTTGTCACCCGACTTGAGGAATCCCTCGGCGCGCTTGAGCTTGGTGGTGTAGTCGTGAGCCTCGATCTTGAGGCGGAACCGCACCTCCTTCAAGACCGTGTTCGCCTGATTGCGCCGGGCCTCCTTGGCCTTCTGCGCGGCCTCGTACTTGAACTTGCCGTAGTCCATGATCTTGACGACGGGCGGCTTCGAGTTGGGGGCCACCTCGACCAGGTCGAGGTCTGCCTCCTGGGCCAGACGCTGCGCAACCTCGATACGGACGACGCCTACCTGCTCGCCGTTCGGACCCACGAGGCGGACCTCGGGGACGCGGATGCGCTCATTGGTGCGGGGATCGCTGATGCGGAACTCCTCTTACGTAGCGGGTGCCACCGCGACGCGGGTGCGAAGCGGGCGGAAGATTCGCACACTCCACCCACGCGACGTCACGACGTTCGCGCCCGCACGCGCCACAAGGCCGCCACCGGAGAACCGGAGCTGTGCGTTCGACCCGGTAACCTTGGGCGGCAAGCGCGGGTGGGATGTGATCCACTTTCGATCCGAAGCAGACGCTCGGATGCCCGCACAGTCTAGCAGAGAGAACGACGTGCACACGAGCCCCGACGACAACGCCTTCACCGACGACGAGCGCCACGCTCGCTGGGAGGAGCAGGAGCGCGCCGCGTCGAGCGCCGTGCGCGACATCGCCGACGTGGCCGCGGTCGAGATCATCACCACGACCGCCGTGCACCTCATGAGCGCGGCCGCCGTCAAGGTCGGCCTCGCCGACGACCCGGAGTCGCAGACCGACCTCGACGAGGCCCGCAAGCTCATCAACGCCCTGGCCGGCCTCCTCACCGCCGCCGCCCCCGAGGTCAGCGACATGCACGCGCGGTCACTCCGCGACGGCCTGCGCTCCCTGCAGCTCGCCTTTCGCGAGGCATCCGTCGTTCCCGACCCGATCGGCAAGGGACCCGGCGAGAAGTGGACCGGCCCGGTCACCTGACCCCGCCCCGGCGCGCACTCGTCCGGTCGCGATGGCAGAGCGGCGGCGCGACGCAGCTCAGCGCGCGCGGTGCAACTTGACCGACAGCGAGTCGACCAGGGTCGCCACCGCGTCATCGGCGGCCCACCGGCGGGCGAGTCGCGCGAGCACGGCGTCGAGCTCCTGCTGATCGAGGCCCGCCGCGAGATTCAGGTGCACGACGAGTTCGGAGCCCAGACCCCGCGCGCGCGGATCCCCGGGAGCCACCTGCAGATCGAGCACCGCGAGCTCGTGCGCGATGCTGCGCTGAAGGCCCAGGAACACCGCCGGCGAGGCGAAGGACGGCTCCCATTCCTCACCCTTGGCGATCGCCCACACGGCGGGGCGCCGCAGCACGAACTCTGTGTCCGAGCCCGGGTCGATCACGATCAGGTCGGTGTCGTCGTTCGCGGCCGCGAGCGCCGTGCGCACGCCGTCGGCGGGCACCGGGCGAGCCGCGGCATCCCAGGCGCTCATGGTCGCCACCGATGTGAACACCGGCAGCACGCGTCGCCCGTCGGGCGCAGCCACCGTGACGATCGACAGCTCCTGCGTCTTGTCGACGACGAGGCCGGTCGGGCCCACACCCTCGTCTCCCTTCTCGGCGATGAGCGGGATCAGCAGGCGCGCCGTGCGGTACGCGGTCGCGACGGCGACCTGATCGCCCTCGCCGGCATGGAAGGCCTCCAGCGCCGCCCGCAGAGCGGGGTCGGCCGAGCCGTCGTCGCCCGCGTGCGGGTTCGGCTCGAAGCTGCGACCCGCCCACGGAGTGCCCGCCGAATCGGTCAGGTGAGGATCGTGCGCCGAGCCGTGGTCGTGGCCGCAGGCCTCGCCCTGACCGGGATGCCGCGACTCAGGCTCCGGCGACATCCAGCGCCTCGCGCAGGGTGAACGCCCCCGAATAGAGCGCCTTGCCGACGATCGCGCCCTCGACACCGTGCGGCACGAGCTCGCGCAGCGCCGCGATGTCGTCGAGGCTCGAGATGCCGCCGGACGCGATGACCGGCTTCGGCGTGCGGTCGGCGACGGTGCGCAGCAGGTCGAGGTTCGGGCCGCGCAGCGTGCCGTCCTTGGTGACGTCGGTGACGACGTACCGCGTGCAGCCAGCCTCCTCCAGCCGGTCGAGCACGGCCCACAGGTCGCCGCCGTCGCGCGTCCAGCCGCGGGCGGCGAGGGTCGTTCCGCGCACGTCGAGGCCGACGGCGACCGCGTCACCGTAGCGGCCGATGACATCTGCCGCCCACTCCGGGTTCTCCAGGGCCGCGGTGCCGAGGTTGATGCGCGCCGCGCCCGACTCGAGAGCCGCCTCGAGCGAGGCGTCGTCGCGGATGCCGCCGGAGACCTCGACGTTTACACCCTTGACGTGCGTGATGACCTTGCGCAGCAGGGCCGCGTTGCTGCCCCGACCGAACGCCGCGTCGAGGTCGACGAGGTGGATCCACTGCGCACCCTGGCGGGCCCACTCGAGGGCGGCCTCGACGGGGTCGCCGTAGCTCGTCTCGCTGCCGGCCTCCCCCTGGGTGAGGCGCACGGCCTTGCCGTCGGCCACGTCGACCGCGGGAAGGAGGATCAGTTCGGGCGTGGAAGCGAAGTCGTTCATGGGTCCTCGGGTGAAGCGAACAGGCGGATGCCGCGGCGCGCCGACGCGCGCCCGGGAGAGGTTATCCCGCGGAGAGCGAGCCGATCCAATTGGACAGCAGCCGGATGCCGGCGGCCCCCGACTTCTCCGGGTGGAACTGGGTCGCCGACAGCGCGCCGTTCTCCACGGCTGCGAGGAACCGGGACCCGTGGGTCGCCCAGGTCAGCGACGGCGTGGGGAAGGGCGGCTGCACCTCGAGCGACCACTGCTGCGCCGCGAAGGAGTGCACGAAGTAGAACCGCTCGTCCTCGACGCCGGCGAACAGCGTCGACCCCTCGCCGGGCTCGACGGTGTTCCATCCCATGTGCGGGAGCACCGGGGCATCCAATTCGGTCACCACCCCCGGCCACTCCCCCAGACCCGGGGTGTCGTCGCCGCGTTCGACCCCGCGGCCGAACAGCACCTGCATGCCGACGCAGATTCCGAGCACGGGACGTCCTCCGGCGAGGCGCCGGTCGATGAGCTCGTCTCCCCCGCTGGCGCGGAGCGCCTCCATGACGGCTCGGAACGCGCCGACCCCTGGCACCACCAGACCGTCGGCCTCGAGCACGAGCGCGCGATCGGCGGTGAGGCGCGCGTCGGCGCCGGCCACCGCGAGCGCCTTCACCGCGGAGTGCACGTTGCCCGACCCGTAGTCGAGCACCGCGACGAGCGGCGTGCGCGTCACAGAGCGCCCTTGGTGCTGGGGATGCCCTCGACGAGCGGGTCAAGCGCCTTCGCCTGACGGAACGCTCGCGCGAACGCCTTGTACTCGGCCTCCGCGATGTGGTGCGGGTCGCGACCCGAGAGCACGCGCACGTGCACGGTGAGGCCCGCGTTGAACGCGATCGCCTCGAACGTGTGGCGCACGAGCGAACCGGTGAAGTGGCCGCCGATCAGGTGGTGCTCGTACCCCTCCGGCTCGCCGGTGTGCACGAGGTACGGACGGCCGCTGATGTCGACCACAGCCTGCGCGAGGGCCTCATCGAGCGGCACGAGCGCGTCGCCGTAGCGCGAGATGCCGGCCTTGTCGCCGAGCGCCTGGCGGATCGCCTGACCGAGCACGATCGCGACGTCCTCCACCGTGTGGTGAGCATCGATGTGCGTGTCGCCGCTCGAGCGCACGGTGAGATCGGTGAGCGAGTGCTTCGCGAACGCCGTCAGCAGGTGGTCGAAGAACGGGACGCTCGTGTCGATGCTGCTGCGCCCGGTGCCGTCGAGGTCGAGGGTGAGCTCGACCGACGACTCGCTGGTGCTGCGGGTGATCGACGCCGTACGGGATGCTGCGGGTGCGGCGCTCATGCGCCCGATTCTAGCGAGGCCAGGGCATCGAGGAACGCCGTCGTCTCCTGCGCGGTGCCCGCCGTCACCCGCAGGTGGTGCGGAATGCCGACGTCGCGGATCAGCACGCCCCGGTCGTACAGCGCCTGCCAGGTCGCCCGCGGGTCGTCGACGTCACCGAACAGCACGAAGTTGGTCCACGACGGGTGGGCGCGGAAGCCCAGCGCCTCGACTGTCGCCGAGATGCGGTCGCGCTGCGCGACGATCTCGTCGACCATCCCGAGCATGACCTCCGCGTGACGCAGCGCCGCCGATGCGGCGGCCTGTGTGAGCGCACTCAGGTGGTACGGCAGGCGCACGAGGCGCAGCGCGTCGATGATCGCCGGGTCGGCGGCGAGGTAGCCCACGCGCGCACCGGCGAAGGCGAACGCCTTGCTCATGGTGCGGGAGACGACCAGGCGCTCCCGGCCCTCGAGGAGCGAGATCGCCGAGACCGCGTCGCGCGGGGCGAATTCGATGTAGGCCTCGTCGACGATGACGATGCCGCGGCTCGCCTCGTAGACGGCGGTGATCACATCGATCGGCAGCGGCGTGCCGGTCGGATTGTTGGGAGCGCACAGGAAGACGACGTCGGGGTCAGCGGCGGCCACCTGGTCGGCCGCGGATTGCGGAGACAGCGTGTAGTCGCTGGCCCGCTCGCCGGCGACCCACTCGGCGCCGGTCGCGCGCGTGAGAAGCGGGTACATCGAGTACGTCGGCGTGAAGCCGAACGCCCGACGTCCCGGGCCGCCGAAGGCCTGCAGGACGTGCTGGAGCACCTCGTTCGACCCGTTCGCGGCCCAGATCTGCTCGGGGAGCAGCCCGTTGCCGAGATAGTCCGCAAAGCCCTCGCGCAGCGCGGTGAACTCGCGGTCGGGATAGCGGTTGACGTCGCGCAGCGCGCGGGCGATGGAATCGAGGATGTCGCTGGCGACCTCATCCGGAACCGGATGCGTGTTCTCGTTGACGTTCAGAGCGACGGGGAGCGCGACCTGCGGGGCGCCGTACGGGACGAGCCCGCGCAGGTCGTCGCGTATCGGAAGGTCTTCGAGACGGGTCACCGTTCCATCGTAGAGGCGGGATACGCGCCGACCCGACGGTCGAGATCAGTGAGCCGGAGCGTACTCGGTGGGGATCGACAGCTGCTCGCCGGCCACCACCGTGCCGTTTCCGAGTGCGTTGAGCCGCACGAACGCGTCGACCACGTCGCGCGGATCTGCCTGCGGCGCGACGCGCTCCGCGATCGACCACAGCGAGTCACCGGCCTCGACCGTGACGGTCTGGTAAGTGCCCGCCGGAGCACCGGCGTCGCGCGACGCGAGAGCCGCCCCGCCCGACACGATGCCCGCCGAGACCCCGATGAGGAAAGGCAGTGCGGCGAGGAACACGAGCACGCGGCGGCCACGACGCGTCATCCGCAGTCGGGTGCGCGGTGCGAGCGTGAGCGGGATCGTCGTCATGTCTGCCTCCTCAGAGTGGTGAAGTGTCGCAAGACCGGACCCGGCCGGGGGCCGGTCTTGCGAACTTCTTTTCCGAATCTATCTTCGATATTGTCGAGTGTCAACCGGCTCTCGCCTTCGAGGACTTTCGAACGCGACACGCGTGCCCGCTCCCGCGAAGGGCGCCGAGAGCCGGATAGGTTTTCGACATCTGAAGCACATCACCGACCTCCGACATTCGAACGAGAACGACGAGGCGGCCCAGGGAAGGAGCGTGCGATGCCCGGTCGGGAGAAGCCGCAGACGCGTCGGCGCAAGAGCCTCAGCGACAAGCAGCTGGCGATCCTCGAGGTCATCCAGCGCTCCATCGCGCGCCACGGATACCCGCCGAGCATGCGCGAGATCGGCGACGCCGTGGGACTCAAGTCGCTCTCGAGCGTCACGCACCAGCTGAACCAGCTCGAGCTGAGCGGCTACCTGCGTCGCGACGCGGGCAAGACCCGTGCGATGGAAGTGCTCATCGACCTCCCCGGCACCGCGGCCGAGAACCCCGCCGACACGGCCCCCTCGGTCGGCGACGCCGCCATGGTGCCCCTCGTCGGGCGCATCGCCGCCGGCATCCCGATCACGGCTGAGCAGCAGGTCGAGGAGATCTTCCCCCTCCCCCGCCAGCTCGTCGGCAAGGGCGACCTGTTCATGCTCAAGGTGCAGGGCGAGTCGATGATCGACGCCGCCATCTGCGACGGCGACTGGGTGGTCGTGCGCTCGCAGTCCACCGCCGAGAACGGCGACATCGTCGCCGCGATGCTCGACGGCGAGGCCACCGTCAAGGCCTTCCGCCAGCGGGACGGCCACACCTGGCTGCTGCCGCGCAACTCCGCGTTCGAGCCGATCCTCGGCGACGAGGCGGTCGTGCTCGGCAAAGTCGTCGCGCTCATGCGCGCGGTCTGACGACACCGAGACGACGAGAGGGCGGCGACCGGAAGCATCCGGTCGCCGCCCTCTGTCGTTCGCGGGGCGCTCAGCCCTGGGGGGCGCCCACCTCTTCGCGCACCGCGACGGTCGCGGCGACGAGGTTGCGCAACGAGGCCTTCGTCTCGGCGTAGCCACGGGTCTTCAGACCGCAGTCGGGGTTGACCCAGATCTGGCGGGTCGGGATCGCCTTGACCGCGCGCTCGAGGAGCTCGGTGACCTCTTCGACGCTCGGGATGCGGGGCGAGTGGATGTCGTAGACACCCGGGCCGATGCCGTGGCTGAAGCCCGACGCAGAGATGTCGTCGATCACGTCGCCACGGCTGCGCGCCGCCTCGATCGAGGTGACGTCGGCGTCGAGGGCGGCGATCGCGTCGATCACGACGGCGAACTCCGAGTAGCACAGGTGCGTGTGCACCTGGGTGGCCGTCTCGGCTCCCGCGGTCGCCAGGCGGAACGATCCCACCGACCAGTCGAGGTAGGCGGGCTGGTCGGCCTTCTTCAGCGGAAGCAGCTCGCGCAGCGCGGGCTCGTCGACCTGGATGATCGCGATGCCGGCCTGCTCGAGGTCGCCGATCTCGTCGCGCAGCGCCAGGGCGACCTGGTTCGCGGTCTCGCCCAGCGGCTGGTCGTCGCGCACGAACGACCACGCGAGGATCGTCACCGGGCCGGTCAGCATGCCCTTGACGGGCTTCGCGGTGAGCGACTGGGCGTACTCGGCCCACGCCACCGTGATCGGCGCCGGACGCGACACGTCGCCCCAGAGGATCGACGGACGCGTCGCACGCGAGCCGTAGGACTGCACCCAGCCGTTCTGCGTCACCGCGAAGCCGTCGAGGTTCTCGGCGAAGTACTGCACCATGTCGTTGCGCTCGGGCTCGCCGTGCACGAGGACGTCGAGACCGAGATCCTCCTGCAGCGTGATGACCGCGGCGATCTCGTCGCGGAGGAACCCGTCGTACTCGGCCGTGGTGAGCTCGCCCTTCGCGTGGCGTGCGCGGGCGCGACGGATGTCACCGGTCTGCGGGAACGACCCGATCGTGGTCGTCGGGAGCGCCGGAAGGTGCAGCGCGGCATCCTGCGCCGCGGCACGCTCCGCGTAGTCGCCGCGCGAGAAGTCGGCGTCGGTCAGGGCGCCGGTGCGGGCACGCACCGCGTCGACACGCACGCCCGGTGCCGACCGACGGTCCTCGAGCGCCGCCGTCGCGGCGGCGAGGTCGTCGGCGATCGCGTCACGACCCTCGGCCAGGCCACGCGCGAGCACCGCGATCTGGCCGACCTTCTGATCGGCGAACGCGAGCCACGAGACGAGACGCTCATCGAGCGCGGGCTCGTCGGCGACGTCGTGCGGCACGTGCTGCAGCGAGGTGGTGGTGCCGGCGACGACGGATGCCGCGCCCAGCCCCTTCAGCGCCTCGAGCTTCTGCCAGGCGGCCTCGAGGTCGCCACGCCAGATGTTGCGGCCGTCGACGACGCCGCCCACGAGGGTCTTGGACTCGAGCCCGGGGACGGCCGCCGGAAGCGCACCGCGGCCGAGGTCGATCGCGAGCGCCTCGACGGGGGCGGCGGCCAGAACCTGCCACGCCTCGGGCGAGAGCTGCGCGTAGCCGGCGGTCACGAGGATCGACGGGCGGTCGGCGGCACCGCCGAGCACGGCGTAGGCGCGCTCCGCGAGCGCCGCGAGAGCGGCGGGGTCGACGTCGACGCTCTCGCTGACGAGGGCCGGCTCGTCGAGCTGTACCCACTCGGCTCCGGCCGCCTTCAGCGACGCGAGCAGCTCGACGTAGACGGGCAGGAGGTCATCGAGGCGGCTCGTCGGAGCGAAGCCGGCGGGCGCGGCATCCGTCGCCTTCGCCAGCGCGAGGAACGTGACGGGGCCGACGACGACGGGGCGCGTGACGAAGCCGTCGGCGCGGGCCTCGGCGACCTGGCGGGCGAAGCGGTCGCTCGTGAGCGCGAAGCGGGTCTCGGGACCGATCTCGGGAACCAGGTAGTGGTAGTTCGTGTCGAACCACTTGGTCATCTCCAGCGGCGCGTCATCGCCCTCGCCGCGGGCGGCCGTGAAGTAGGCCGACAGCGGCACGCTGCCGTCGCTCTCGCGCAGACGGGTGAAGCGGGCCGGCAGGGCGCCGACGGTCGCGGTGACATCGAGCACCTGGTCGTAGTAGGAGAACGACTCGGGGATCGAGGAGTCGGTTCGGCCGAGACCGAGCTCGACGAGACGCTCGCGGGTGGCACGGCGGAGGTCGGCCGCCGTGGCCTCGAGGTCGGCCTCGGAGAGCGCGCCCGCCCAGTGCGACTCGACGGCGCGCTTGAGCTCACGGCGGCGGCCGATGCGGGGGTAGCCGAGGATGGTTCCCTCGGGCAGGGCGGGTGCAGTCATCGACGTGACTCCTTCACTGGGGTGGAGGCGGGGCCGGAGGCGCCCGCGGTGAGAATACCTGCTTCACGGAGGACCGAGAGCACGGTGTCGTGGTTGTTGAACGCGTAGAGGTGCACACCGGGCGCTCCACCGGCCAGCACCTCCTCGGCGAGACGCGCGGCGTGCGCGATGCCGATCTCCCGCTGGCCCTCGGCGGTCGGCTCGACCTCGAGCGCGATCGCAAGGTCGGCGGGGATCTCCTCGCCGGTCAGCTGCAGCACACGGCGCAGCCGTGCCGGGCCGGTGATCGGCATGATCCCCGGCAGGATCGGGATGGTGACTCCCGCCGTACGGGCGCGGTCGACGAACCAGACGTAGTCGTCGGCGTGGAAGAACAGCTGGGTGATGGCGAGGGTCGCACCGGCGGCCTGCTTCGCCAGCAGCGCGTCGATGTGCTCGCGCGGATGCCGCGACCGCGGGTGGCCGTTCGGGAAGGCCGCGACGGCGATGTCGACCCGCGGGCGCGGATCGACGCGGGCGGCGCCGGGCATGCCGGGGATCCCGGACTCCTGGTAGGGAGCGCGCTCGGCCTGGACGCGGTCGATGAGCTGCACGAGCTGGGCGGCGCTCTCCAGGTCACCCAGGTACACGTCGTCCTCGGAGGTGCCCGCGGGCGGGTCTCCGCGCAGCGCGAGGAAGCTGCGGATGCCGGCGTCGAGGAACTCGCGGATGAGACGGTTGGCGCCCGCATAGGTGTTGCCCACGCACGTGAGGTGCGCCAGCGGCTCGACATCGGTCGTGGCGCGAATGTGACGCAGCACCTCGAGCGAGCGTCCGCCGGTGGATCCGCCGGCACCGTACGTCACCGAGATGAACCGCGGCCCGACCTCGGCGAGGCGCGCGATCGTCTCGTGCAGAGCCGCCTCTGACGCCGCCGTGCGAGGCGGGTACAGCTCGAACGAGAACGGCGCAGGCGCGGGCACGGAGTCGACGGAAGAGGTCATTTCACACGGTGGAAGAGGTGCGCAGAATGCGCATACGGGTGGGATCAGAGCATAAAGCACCGAGCGATGTGCGCAGCCGTGTGTGACGCCCGGAGTCACGCGAGCACCGCGCACGCGTCTCCCGCTCCGCGCCGAGCGGGCGGATGCCGCGGCCCGCGGCTAGCGTGGAGGGATGCCGCAGACTCTCCCCCACGGCTCCTGGCCGTCACCGCTGTCCGCCTCCGACATCGCCGGTTCCTCGCCCCGCTTCGACGGCGCGCGCCTGGTCGGATCGGAGATCTGGTGGGGCGCGTCGGTGCCCGAGGAGGGCGGCCGCGGCACCGTGCGCCGGCGATTCGAGGGCGGAGAGGTGGCGGAGATTCTTCCGGCACCGTGGAGCGCGCGCTCGGCGGTGCACGAGTACGGCGGCGGCGCGTGGGCTCCTCGCGGCGACGGCGGGCTGGTGTTCGTCGAGAAGGGCGACCAGCGGGTCTACTCACTCACCCCGGGTGAGGAACCTCAGCCTCTCACGCCGGGCGGGCTCGGACAGCGCTTCGGTGGGCTCACCGTCACGGGCGGTGCGCTGCTCGCGGTGCGCGAGACCCAGGACGCGCGCGGCACGACCCACGACGCCGTGCGCATCCCGCTCGACGGATCTGCCTCCGACGACCCGACCGCGCTGCAGGTCGTCGCATCCGGCACCGACTTCGTCGCCCAGCCCGCGCTCTCCCCCGACGGGCGTGAGATCGCCTGGATCGGCTGGAACCACCCGCACATGCCGTGGGAGCGCAGCGAACTCCGGCGCGCTCCACTCGGGCGGCCGGACGAGGCATCCGTCGTCGCCGGCGGCGCGAGCGCGCCGGTACAGCCGACGTGGGAGCCGGACGGCGCGCTGCTCTACTCCGACGACGAGACCGGGCGCTGGAACCTCCGTCGGGTGCGCGGCGGCATGGTGACGGAGGTCGCGCCCGCCGACGCCGACACCGGCGGCGCGCTGTGGGTGCTCGGCAGTCGCTGGTTCGCGCCGCTCGGTGGCGGCCGCATCGCCGCCCTCCGCACCAACGGCCGGGACGAGCTCGACGTCATCGAGGCGGACGGGACGAGTCGCGGCATCCCGCTGCCGGTCTCGAGCCACCTGCTCATCGAGGATGCCGCGGGCTCGCGCGTGCTGCTCACGGGCGCGGGCTCGGCCGTGTCGAGCGGACTGTGGCTCGTCGACGTCGAGACCGGCGCCGCGGAGGCCGTGGTCGGCGGCGCCGCGCCGCTGCCCGACGCCTGGCTGCCGACCCCGCGTGCGGTCACCTACCCCGGTCCGCACGGGCCGGTGCACGCGTTCGTCTACCCGCCGACCGCTCCCGGAATCGTGGCGCCCGCCGGCGAGCGCGCGCCGTACGTGGTCACCGTGCACGGCGGACCCACCTCCCACGTCGCGGGGGGCTTGTCAGGATCGATCGCCTACCTCACGAGCCGCGGCATCGGCGTGCTCGACGTCAACTACGGCGGGTCATCCGGCTACGGACGCGCCTACCGCGAGCGCCTCGACGGTCAGTGGGGCATCGTCGACGTCGACGACGTCCTCGCCGCGGTGGCCGGTCTCGTCGCGGAAGGCGACGCTGACGCCGCCCGCATCGCGATCGCCGGCGGCTCCGCGGGCGGATGGACCGTGCTCGCCGCCCTCGCCGGCAGCGACGTGTTCGCGGCGGGCATCTCGCGCTACGGCGTGGCCGATGCGCGCGCCCTCGCCGCCGACACGCACGACTTCGAGTCGCGCTACCTCGACGGCCTCATCGGTCCCCTGCCGGAGGCCGAGGCCGTCTATCTCGAGCGATCCCCGCTGTCACACACGGACCGGTTCGCGGCGCCCGTGCTGCTGCTGCAGGGCGCCGACGATGCCGTGGTGCCACCCGCCCAGTAGGAGGCCATCCGCGACGCGCTGGCGGCGCGCGGCATCCCGCACGCCTACCGTCTCTACGAGGGCGAGGGGCATGGCTTCCGCCGCCGGGAGACGATCATCGACGCCGCCGAGACCGAGCTCGCCTTCCTCGGCGCCGTGTTCGGATTCACTCCACCGGGGCTGCCGCCGCTCGCGCTCGACTGAGCGCCGAAGGGTCGCCGCTCACGACTGACGGACCTGAACGCTCAGCGCGCGAACGGGGCGAGCTCAGCGGCGAGACGCTCGGAGACGTGAGCGTGCAGCAGAGTGCCGGTCTCCTCGTGCGACTGGCTCACGATGAGCCCGGTGTCGTGCACCGCGGAGACGAGGTCCCCGCGACCGTAAGGCACGAGCGCCGTGATCTCCACCGCCGGCAGCGGCAGCGCGGCCTCGACAGCGGCACGCAGCTCGGCGATGCCCTCACCCGTGCGCGACGACACGAAGTACGCGCCCGGCACGAGTCCGCGCAGCACGAGGCGCGCGTCGGCATCGACGAGGTCGGCCTTGTTGAAGACGACGAGCTCCTGCGTGGCGCGCGCGCCGACCTCGCCGATCACGTCGCGCACCGTCGCGAGCTGCGCGGCAGGGTCGGGGTGGGAGCCGTCGACGACGTGCACGATCACATCGGCGTCGCCGACCTCCTCCAGCGTGGAGCGGAATGCCTCCACGAGCTGATGAGGCAGGTTGCGCACGAACCCGACGGTGTCGGTGAGCGTGTAGACGCGTCCATCGGATGCCTCGGCCCGCCGCACTGTCGCATCGAGCGTCGCGAACAGCGCGTTCTCCACGAGCACACCCGCGCTCGTGAGCCGGTTCAGCAGGCTCGACTTCCCCGCGTTCGTGTAGCCGGCGATCGCGACGGACGGGATCGTGTTGCGCTTGCGCTCGGCGCGCTTCGCATCGCGGGCCGGCGCGAAGTCGCGGATCTGCCGGCGCAGCATCGCCATGCGGGTGCGGATGCGGCGGCGATCGAGCTCGATCTTCGTCTCACCCGGTCCGCGCGAACCCATGCCGGCGCCGCCGGCGCCCACCTGGCCACCGGCCTGACGGCTCATCGAGTCACCCCACCCGCGCAGGCGCGGGAGGAGGTACTCGAGCTGGGCGAGCTCGACCTGGGCCTTGCCCTCACGAGACTTCGCGTGCTGGCTGAAGATGTCGAGGATGACGGTGGTGCGGTCGATGACCTTCACCTTCACGACGTCTTCGAGGGCACGCCGCTGGCTCGGTGCGAGCTCGGTGTCGGCGATCACGGTGTCGGCGCCGACCGCGGCGACGATGTCGCGCAGCTCCTCGGCCTTGCCGCGACCGACGTAGGTCGCGGGGTCGGGGTGCGGCCGACGCTGCAGCACGCCGTCGAGCACCGCGGCACCCGCGGTCTCGGCGAGCGCGGCGAGCTCGCGCAGCGAGTTCTCGGCGTCCTCCTGCTCACCCTGCGGATGCACGCCGACGAGCACGACGTTCTCGAGTCGCAGCTGCCGGTACTCGACCTCGGTGACGTCCTCGAGCTCGGTCGAGAGCCCGGGTACACGCCGCAGCGCGGCACGCTCCTCACGGTCCCACTGCTCGCCGTCGGTCTCGCCGCCGTACGCGGTCGACGCGTCTTGCAGAGCCTGCGCGGACCCGAGCTCGTCGAAGCGACGCACTCCCGCCCGCGCCTCCGCCCGAGCGAGCACCCGCTCCACGGCGTCATCCTGTCGACTCGCGTGCGCGGTGTCGATGTCGTCCGTCATCAATTCCTTTCGAGGATGCCCCGTGGCCGCGGCATCCGCTCACTCTAGCCTCCCGCCCAGACGCGCTCTCCGCTACGCTCGCACCATGCCGAGCGACCACTACTTCAGTGCGTCTCCGGCCAGTCCCGAACAGCAGCGGCTGATCACCGTGACGCTCGCGGGACGCGACGTGCAGGTGACGACCGCGAACGGCGTGTTCAGTCCCGATCGCCTCGACGCCGGAACGTCCGTGCTGCTGGCGAACACGCCCCCGCCGCCTCCCGGAGGTCATTTCCTCGACCTCGGCTGCGGGTGGGGTCCGATCTCACTGTCGCTGGCGATCGAGTCGCCGCGCGCCACCATCTGGGCGGTCGATGTCAACCAGCGGGCCCTCGGACTCGTCCGCGCCACCGCGGAGCGCCTGGGCCTCGAGAACGTCAACGCGGTGACGCCCGACGATGTTCCCGACGACGTGGTGTTCCGCACGATCCGGTCGAACCCGCCCATCCGCGTCGGCAAGAACGAGCTGCACGACATGCTCGAGCGCTGGATCCCGCGGCTCGACGAGCGCTCCGACGGCTGGTTCGTCGTCGCCCGCAACCTCGGGTCGGACTCCCTGCAGCGGTGGATCTCGGCGACCTTCCCCATGGGCTACAGCGTGCACCGCGCGGCGACCGCGCGGGGGTACCGCGTCCTCAAGGTGCGCCGACACGGCACCCCGCCGACCGAGGCGATCGAGCTGCCCTACCCGGTCGACTG
This sequence comes from Microbacterium sp. SCN 71-21, assembly GCF_001725695.1. Classification (NCBI taxonomy): domain Bacteria; kingdom Bacillati; phylum Actinomycetota; class Actinomycetes; order Micrococcales; family Microbacteriaceae; genus Microbacterium; species Microbacterium sp. SCN 71-21. The sequence continues at coordinate 40,083 of NZ_MEGA01000003.1, read as the reverse complement.
ATCGGGCGCTTGTCGGCCGATTCCCCGCGGTCGCGCTCGAGGCGATAGCCCGCCGCGAGCGACGTCCGTCGAACGCGCACCCGCCGGTCAGGCGAGCGCGACCTCGCCCGGAGCACCCGCCGTTCAGGCGAGGGCGACCTCGCCCGTGTAGGTGAGCACGGCTGGGCCGGAGAGCAGCACGTGACCGTCGACGACCCGCACGCCGAGTTCGCCGCCCGGCACGGCGACGCGCCAGCGGTCGGGGGCGGCGGGGCCCGCCCAATGGCGCACAGCGAGGGCCGCGGCGGCGACGCCGGTGCCGCAGCTGAGCGTCTCGCCGACACCGCGCTCGAACACCCGCATGCGGATGGAACCGACCCCGTCCACCACGAGAGGCTCTCCCGGAACGACGAACTCGACGTTCGCGCCCGCCGCCGGTGCGGGCGTCAGCTGGGGAACGTACGCCAGCTCGAGGCCGTCGAGCTCGTCATGCGAAGGAAGTGCGACGACCACGTGCGGGTTGCCCACGTCGATGCCAAGACCGGGTCGCGCCACCGGCAGACCCTTGGCCTGCACCAGAACGTCGGTCTCGTCGACGACGAACACACCCAGGTCGACCTCGAAGCCGTCGCCGTCGCGACGCACGGTCTTGACGCCGGCGCGCGTGCCGATGCGCTGCTCGCCGAATGTCGCGAGTCCCGCCTGCTCGAGGTAGCGGGCGAAGACACGGATGCCGTTGCCGCACATCTCCGCCGCCGAGCCGTCCGCGTTGCGGTAGTCCATGAACCACTCGACTCCCGATGCCGCCGCCTTGGCGCCCTCGGCGATCGCCGCGGAGCGCACGACACGCAGCGTTCCGTCGGCGCCGATGCCGAAGCGGCGGTCGGTGAGAGCCGCGACCTGGGCGTCGGAGAGGTCGACGACGCCGTCGGGGTCGGCGATGATCACGAAATCGTTGCCGGTCCCCTGGCCTTTGGTGAACGGCAATGCGGGCATGGGTCGAGTCTACGGGCGCCGTGCGAGGGCCGCGTCGAGGGCGTCGGATGCCGCGGCATCCGGCTCGACCCACGCAAGACCGTCGTAGCGGCGGAACCAGGACACCTGCCGCCGCGCATAACGGCGGGTGAGCGCCTGGGCCTGGGCGATCGCCTCAGCCTCGGTGAGCACGCCGTCGAGCTGATCGAGCGCCTGTGCGTAGCCGATCGCGCGGCGCGCGGTGACGCCCTCGTCGAGTCCGTCGGCGCGCAGCCGTTCGGCCTCGGCGACGATGCCGTCGCGCCACATCCGCTCGACGCGGGCGTCGAGGCGGACGACGAGCTCGTCGCGCGCGACCCCGGGGGCCATGAGCAGGGTGTCCGCGCGCCACAGCACCGGGGCATCGGGAAGCGCTGCACCGTGCGTCGCCTCGCCCTGCGCCAGCACTTCGAGCGCGCGCACGATGCGCCGCCCGTTGGCCGGGTCGATGCGCTGCGCCGTGGCCGGGTCGAGATCGCGCAGACGCGCGAACAGCACGCCGGGTCCGTCCTCCGAGAGCTCCGCCTCGAGGCGCTCGCGCACCGCCTCGTCGCGCGGGGGGAAGCGGAAGTCGTAGATCACGCCGGAGACGTAGAGTCCCGAGCCGCCGACGAGGATCGCATCGGCGTCGCGCGCGTGGATCTCATCGATGAGACGCCGAGCCTCGGTCTGGTACCAGGCGACCGCGGCGTCGTCTCGCACGCTGAGCACGTCGAGCAGGTGATGCGGGATGCCGCGGCGCTCGGCGACCGTGAGCTTGGCGGTGCCGATGTCCATGCCGCGGTAGAGCTGCATCGCGTCGGCGTTCACGATCTCGGCGGCACCGCCGGTCGCGGCGAGGTGGTCGGCGAGCCGCAGCGATAGATCGCTCTTGCCGGTGCCGGTGGCGCCGACGACCGCGATGACGCGGCCGCTCACACCCCGACGCGGAGCGTGGGCAGCCCCAGCCGCACGGGCGCGCCCGGTGCGGACTCGCCATGCGGAGACGGGATGCCGCACGCCTCCGCCTGCCCGCGATCCCAGGCGTCACCGGCACGGGTGCGACGGATGCGCAGGGCGCCCTGCTCGCCGTCGGCGAGGAGGTAGAACGGCGCCGCCTGCGTGATCTCGACGGTCACGACGTCGCCCGGGCGCGGTTCGGGCGAACCGGCGGGCACCGCGAAGTGCACGAGCCTGTTGTCTTCGGCGCGCCCGGTCAGACGCAGGGTCGCGGCATCCTTCTTGCCCTCACCGGTGGAGACGAGCACGTTGACGGTGCGTCCCACTTGGCGTTGGTTCTCCTCGAGGGAGATGCGGTCCTGCAGCGCGACGAGGCGCTCGTAGCGCTCCTGCACGACCGCCTTCGGCACCTGGTCGGGCATAGTGGCCGCCGGCGTACCCTCGCGGATCGAGTACTGGAAGGTGAACGCGCTCGCGAAGCGTGCCTGCTCGACGACGCGCAGGGTGTCCTCGAAGTCCTCGTCGGTCTCGCCCGGGAAGCCGACGATGATGTCGGTCGTGATCGCCGCGTGCGGGATGCGGGCGCGCACCCTGTCGAGGATGCCGAGGAAGCGCTCGCTGCGGTACGAGCGGCGCATGGCCTTCAGGATGCGGTCGGAGCCGGACTGCAGCGGCATGTGCAGCTGCGGCATGACAGAACCGGTCTCGGCCATCGCGTCGATGACATCGTCGGTGAACGCGGCGGGGTGGGGGCTCGTGAAGCGGATGCGCTCGAGACCGTCGATCTCGCCGGCGGCACGCAGGAGCTTGCCGAACGCCTCGCGGTCGCCGAACTCGACGCCGTAGCTGTTGACGTTCTGACCGAGGAGCGTCACCTCGATGGCGCCGTCATCGACCAGCAGCTTGATCTCGCTGAGGATGTCTCCGGGTCGCCGGTCGCGCTCTTTGCCGCGCAGGCTCGGCACGATGCAGAACGTGCAGGTGTTGTTGCAGCCCACGGAGATCGACACCCAGCCGCTGTGGGCGCTGTCGCGCTTGGTCGGGAGGGTCGACGGGAACACTTCGAGCGATTCGAGAATCTCGAGCTCGGCATCGCCGTTGTGTCGTGCGCGCTCGAGAAGGGTCGGAAGGGAGCCCATGTTGTGCGTGCCGAAGACGACGTCGACCCACGGCGCCTTGTCGAGGACGACCTGCTTGTCCATCTGGGCGAGACATCCCCCGACGGCGATCTGCATGCCGGCGCGGGCGTCCTTGCGGGCCTTCAGGTGGCCGAGGGTGCCGTACAGCTTGCCGGCGGCGTTGTCGCGAACGGCACAGGTGTTGATCACGACGACGTCGGCATCCTCGCCGTCGGCCGCGCGCACGTACCCGGCGCTCTCGAGAGAGCCGGAAAGCCGCTCGGAGTCGTGCACGTTCATCTGGCAGCCGAATGTGCGCACCTCGTACGTGCGCGCGTGCCCGTCGACGTCGAGGGCTGCCGACGACGGCGCGATGAGAGTCGGGGTACTGCGAGGGGAGGTCATGATGCCTGTCATTCTACGGTCGGCTCCACGACAGACGGCCTGACCAGCACGCGACGGAGTCAGTCGGTGAATCGCACCCCGGAGGTACGGGGTCGCTCGCCCAGGGCCTGCCGCGCGACCCGCATCGACGTCGCCCCGTTGAAGCCGCGGCGCTGCAGTTGTCCGACGAGACGGCGCAGCCCCACCTCGGGAGGGAGTGAGCGCAGGGTGCGGGCCTTGCCGAGCGCGAACTCGAGCGCGCGCTCCTCCTCGTCATCGGGCAGCTGGTCGATCGTGACGTCGATCACCTCGCGGTCGAGACCGCGCTGCACGAGCGCCTGACGTACGGCGCCCCTCCCCTGCCGCTTCTGAAGCCCCTTGTGCACGAGCTGCTCGGCGAGGGCCGCGTCATCGAGGTAACCGCGATCGACGCAGGCGTCGATGATCTCGTCGATCTGCATCTGATCAAGTCCTTCGGCCCGCAGCACACCGTGGGCCTCACGCACCGACAGACTCCGCCCCCGCAGGCGCTTCAGCAGGGTCTGCTCCGCCGCCGCGGCGTCGATCGCCGGCGGCGGTGTCTCGCCGTCACCGGGGCCGGCGATCGCGCGACCCGACGACGGGCTTCGCCCGCGATCCGGCGCGCGCGTCGAGTCGTCGACGGCTCCCAGCGCGTGCAGCCCCCGGGCGGCCGGTGCCGTCCAGGTGGTGTGCCACCGCGTGTCGGGTTCGGCAGGCGCGTCGGGAGAGGCATCCGTCGAGGAGGACGCCAACGTCGGACGCGGCAGGCCGGCCGACGCGGAGCGCCCGAAGAGGGGGATGACGGGGGCGAGCCCGTCGGGCTCGCCCCCAGGAGGTACCGTCATGATCAGGCCGGACGACGCTTCGCGAGCTCGTCTTCGACGGCGGCATCGGCGTCCTTCGGGACGCCCACGCCGAGCTTGGCCTTGATCTTCTGCTCGATGTCAGCCGCGATGTCCTCGTTCTTGAGCAGGAACGACCGGGCGTTCTCCTTGCCCTGACCGAGCTGCTCGCCGTCGTAGGTGTACCAGGCGCCCGACTTCTTGACGATGCCGTGCTCGACACCGAAGTCGATGAGGCTTCCTTCGCGCGAGATGCCCGTGCCGAACAGGATGTCGAACTCCGCCTGCTTGAAGGGCGGCGCCATCTTGTTCTTGACGACCTTGACGCGAGTGCGGTTACCGACCGCGTCGGTACCGTCCTTCAGCGTCTCGATGCGGCGGATGTCGAGGCGTACCGACGCGTAGAACTTGAGCGCCTTCCCGCCGGCGGTGGTCTCGGGCGAGCCGAAGAAGACGCCGATCTTCTCGCGCAGCTGGTTGATGAAGATCGCGGTGGTCTTGGTCTGGTTCAGGCCACCGGTGAGCTTCCGGAGCGCCTGCGACATCAAGCGCGCCTGCAGGCCCACGTGCGAGTCGCCCATCTCGCCTTCGATCTCGGCCTTGGGGACGAGGGCGGCGACCGAGTCGATGACGACCAGGTCGATTGCGCCCGAACGCACGAGCATGTCGGCGATCTCGAGCGCCTGCTCACCGGTGTCGGGCTGCGAGACGAGCAGCTGGTCGATGTCGACGCCGAGCTTCGCGGCGTAGTCGGGGTCGAGCGCGTGCTCGGCGTCGATGAATGCGGCGATGCCGCCCGCGCGCTGCACGTTGGCGATCGCGTGGAGGGTCAGCGTGGTCTTACCCGACGACTCCGGACCGTAGATCTCGATGATGCGGCCGCGAGGAAGACCACCGACGCCGAGGGCGACGTCGAGGGCGATGGAACCGGTGGGGATGACTTCGACCGGCGCGCGCTCGTCGCTGCCCAGCCGCATGACCGAGCCCTTTCCGAACTGGCGGTCGATCTGGGCGAGGGCCGACTCGAGGGCCTTCTCGCGCTCGACGGGTGATGGCATGGCGTGCTCCTTCTGCTCGCGTTCCGCTGCCTGTAGGCTGCCGGGCCGCCCCCACGGTGAGGGTGTTCCCGGCAAGGCGTCTGGTGTCGTTCGACGTCCCTCACGCTAGGCCGCACCTCCGACATCGGTCGGGGGCGTTGCGGCATTCCGTGAGGGCGACGAGAACGTCACCGGATGTGAAGGAGACTACGCCGACATCGAACGGATCTTCGACGACACGCCGAACGACACACCGTCATTCATCGGAGCGACGGACGGGTCAGTGACGCTTCGGCTCGAGGCGTCCGGCGCCGTGACGGCGCGAGAGCGGGACATCCGTCGCCTCGCACAGGGCGAGCCAGACGTCGCGCGTCGCCAGGCCGGCATCGAGCGCCTCGACGGGGGTGCGCCCGCCGAGCTCGGAGAGCACCAGGTCCGCGACGATCGCGGGACCGCGCGCTCCGAACTCGTCGGACACCGCGCGTTCGAATTCGCTGCGTCGCACCTCAGCGCAGCGAGAGCTCGGGCTCGACCGAGGCCACCAGCTCGTCGGGGACGACATCGGGGAAGACCTGCAGGCCCTCGAGCACCAGGAGTCGGTCGGCGACTTCGCGCATGATCATCGCGATCGATACATCGAGCGCATCGGCGACCGCGGCGAGGATCTCGCTCGACGCCTCCTTCTGCCCGCGCTCCACCTCGCTGAGGTAGCCGAGCGCGATGCTCGCGCGGCTGGCCACCTGACGGAGGGTACGGCCCTTCTGCTGGCGCAGGTCCCGCAGGACTTCGCCGATCTCATGACGTACCAGGATCATTCGGGTCCCCTCCTCACTCATCTCGGGTCGCGGTCCGGGGGGACCACGCTACCTCACCGGTTGCAGTCAATCTAACCCGCGCCGCTGGGCATCGGGTCAGAATCACCGAATGTAACCGACCGGAAACAGGCCCTATTCCCCTCGCCACGGTGACCCCTCAGAGGGCGTCGAGAGCGAGCCGGATGACGCGGCGCACCGTCTCTGCACGGATGCCGTCGCGGTCACCGTCGAGCTGCAGCGATTCGACACGCGTGCCGAGGGGGGTGGACACGGCGATGTGCACGGTTCCCACCGGCTGCCCGTCGGGCGAGGTCGGCCCCGCGATGCCGGTCGTCGCGATGCCGACCTGCACCTCGACTCCTGGGAGGGCGAGTGCGCCGCGCACCCCTTCCGCCATCTGGCGGGCGACCTTGGGCTGCACGGCGCCGTGGAGCGCGAGCACCTCGGCATCGACGCCGAGCAGCGTGGCCTTCAGCTCGGTCGCGTAGGCGACGACTCCGCCCTGCACGTGAGCGGATGCCCCGGGCACCGCGACGAGCTGGGCGGTCACTGCGCCGCCCGTGAGCGATTCCGCGACACCGATGCGCCAGCCGAGGTCGTCGAGCCGGGCGATGAGGCGGGCCGCGTCGGAGGCGGGCGCCGCCGGTCGGGAGCGCACGAGCGTCTCCTCCGCGTCGGCGCTGCCGTCGTGCGCGTCGATGTCGGTCACGTGGCCGACCGCCGCGCCGCGCGGGCGCCGCGGATCTCGGTCACGAGGTAGTCGATGCCACTCGCGATCGTGAGGATGACGGCGATCCACATGGTCGCCACGACGAACCATGAGACCCAGCCGCCGAGCACCGTCCACAGGGGCGCGATGGCGAGCGTGATCGCGACGGCCTGGGCGACGGTCTTGAGCTTGCCCATCCACGCTGCGGCGAGCACGTGGTCGCTGATGACGATGAACCGGTAGACGGTGATGCCGATCTCGCGCACGAGGACGATGATCGTCACCCACCAGGGCAGCTTGCCGAGGATCGAGAGGCCGACGAACGCGCAGCCGGTGATCACCTTGTCGGCGATCGGATCGAGGATCTTGCCGAGGTCGGTCACGACCTCGTACTTGCGGGCGAGGTAGCCGTCGATGCCGTCGGTCGCGATCGCGACGACGAACAGCAGAGCGGCGGCCCACCGCAGGCCTCCGTCGGTGCCGCCGTCGGAGAGCAGCAGCCACAGGAAGACCGGCGCGCAGAGGATGCGCGCGATGGTGATCGCGTTGGGCAGCTGTCGCGGAATCGTCGTCATGGTCAGTCGCGGCCGGTCAGGCTCCAGGCATCCTCGTCTCCGTCGGAGTCGAGGACATCGTAGCCGTCGAACTGCCGCTCGACCGGATCGTCGGCGTAACGCTCATCGATCCCAGCGGGGGCGGATGCCGCGGCCGGCACGTCGTCGCCGCGCAGACGCGCGAGCACCTCGGGCAGCTGCTCGGGGGTGACCAGCACGTCACGCGCCTTCGAGCCCTCCGAGGGCCCGACGATCTCGCGGGACTCGAGGAGGTCCATGAGGCGTCCGGCCTTCGCGAACCCGACCCGCAGCTTGCGCTGCAGCATCGAGGTCGAGCCGAACTGGGAGCTGACGATCAGCTCGGCGGCGGCGAGGAGCAGCTCGAGGTCGTCGCCGATGTCGGCGTCGATCTCCTTCCTCTCCGCGGCGGCCTGCACGTCGGCACGGTAGTCGGGGCGGGCCTGTCCGGTGACGTGGGCGACGACCTTCTCGATCTCCGCCTCGCTGACCCACGCGCCCTGCACGCGCAGCGGCTTGGACGCCCCCATCGGCAGGAACAGCCCGTCGCCCTGTCCGATGAGACGGTCGGCGCCCGGCTGGTCGAGGATGACGCGCGAGTCGGTGACGCTCGTGACCGCGAACGCGAGCCGCGAGGGCACGTTGGCCTTGATGAGACCCGTGACGACATCGACGCTCGGACGCTGGGTGGCGAGCACGAGATGGATGCCGCTGGCCCGGGCGAGCTGCGTGATGCGAACGATCGAGTCCTCGACGTCGCGCGGGGCGACCATCATGAGGTCGGCGAGCTCGTCGACGACGACCAGCAGGTAGGGGTAGGGCTTGAGCACGCGCTCGGAACCGGCCGGCAACTCGACCTGACCGGCGACGACGGCGCGGTTGAAGTCGTCGATGTGGCGGAACCCGAACGACGCGAGGTCGTCGTACCGCATGTCCATCTCCTTCACGACCCACTGCAGCGCTTCGGCCGCCTTCTTCGGGTTCGTGATGATGGGGGTGATGAGGTGCGGCACGCCGGCGTACGAGGTCAGCTCGACGCGCTTCGGGTCGATGAGCACCATGCGCACGTCGGCGGGCTTGGCGCGCATCAGCAGGCTCGTGATCATCGAGTTCACGAAGCTCGACTTGCCGGAACCGGTGGAGCCCGCGACCAGCAGGTGGGGCATCTTCGCGAGGTTGGCGACGACGTAGGAGCCGCTGACGTCCTTGCCGACGCCGATCGTCATGGGATGGGTCTGCTGCTGCGCGGTCGAGGAACGCAGCACGTCGCCGAGGGTGACGATCTCGCGGTCGGTGTTGGGGATCTCGACGCCGATGGCGCTCTTGCCGGGAATCGGAGCGAGGATGCGCACCTCGTTGGAGGCCACCGCGTAGGCGATGTTGTTGGTGAGCGCCGTGATGCGCTCGACCTTCACACCGGGGCCGAGCTCGATCTCGTACTGCGTGACTGTCGGTCCGCGGGAGAAGCCGGTGACCCGCGCATCGACCTGGAACTGGTCGAGCACGCCGGTGATCGCCCGGACGACCTCGTCGTTCGCCGCCGAACGCGCCTTGCCGGGCGCGCCGGGCGCCAGGGTCGTCACGGCCGGCAGCCGGTAGGGGGCGGCGGGCGGGAGGCCCGCGGCATCCGATCCGAAGCCGACCACATCGGGCAGTGCCTCCTGCGGGCCGGTGTCGCCGTCGTCGACGAGGGAGGTCGCCGCGTTGCGAGCCGCCTGCGTGCGCGCCGCGCGGATGATCGAGGGATCGACGACCTCGGTGATCGCATCGGTGGGCACCGGTGCGACGGCCTGGTCGAACCCGCCCTGGGCGTCATCGGTCGTGAAGAGCAGCTCTGTGAGGTCCTGCGACGGGGAGGTCGAGGCATCCTTCTCACGACGCCCGCGGTTGCGACGCCACGCCGGCAGCGTCTCATCGGCCGCCTCGGCGGAGGCGTCGGGCTCGGACACGCGCTCGGTGCCGAACATCCACGCGTACAGGTCGCCGAGCCTGCGGCCGATGCGGTTCGGCGGGGTCTTGGTGAGGATCAGCACGCTGAGCGCGGCGAGGAGCCCCAGGGCGAGGTACGCGCCGATCGGGGAGAGGAGGTAGGCGAGCGGCTCGGCCACCATCCAGCCGAAGAGGCCTCCGGCGCCGCTCAGCGCCGGAAGACCCTGGGAGGGAGCAGGCCGTCCGCCGGCCACGTGGCAGAAGCCCGCGATCGCGACGACGAACAGCAGGAAGCCGATGCCGATGCGGCCGTTGTCGTGCACCGAGGCCGGATGACGGAACAGCCACCCGGCGAGGAGCACGAGCAGCACCGGCATGAGGAACGCGAGCCGTCCGACCAGCCCGCCGACGCTGTAGGCGGAGACGGAGGCGGAGACATCCGTGCCGATGAGGAACCACTCGACCACGGCGCCCGCGACCGCGAGGACGACCAGCAGGAACGGGAGCCCGTCGCGGCGCTGCTCCTTCTCGAGCGTCTCGGGCCCGAACGCGCGGAACAGCCCGCCGACGCCGTGCGCGAGCCCCATCCAGGCGCGCACCGCGAGGGCCGGCCTGTCAGGCTCGCCGACGTAGCCGCGCGGGGTCGGTTCGGGCTTGCGAGCGCGCGACGCACCGCTCTTCGCGGGCGCGCGGCCGCTCGAGGTGGCGCTGCTGCTCCTGGGCATGCCTCCACGGTAGGCGTCCGGGCCGACACTGGCCGGTAGCGACGCGGATGCCGCGGCCACACGCCGCCACGAGCCGCACCCCCGCATGCGGTGGGAGGATGCCGGAAGGCCCGCGCCGACGCGGGCACGGAGGATCCCCCATGACCCCACCCCGCCCCGTCGCCGTCTACGGCGGCCGACGCATCCCGTTCGCACGCTCGAACACGGCCTACGCCGACGCATCCAATCAGGACATGCTCACGACCACGCTGCAGGCCGTCGCCGACGCGTTCGACCTGCACGGCGAGCGCATCGGCGAGATCGCGGCCGGAGCCGTGCTCAAGCACTCGCGCGACTTCAACCTGACCCGCGAGTCGGCGCTCAGCACGACCCTCTCCCCCGCCAGCGCCGCATTCGACGTGCAGATGGCGTGCGGCACCGGGCTGCAGGCGGCGGTGACCGTCGCGAACAAGATCGCGCTCGGGCAGATCGACTCGGCGATCGCCGGCGGGGTCGACACGACATCCGATGCCCCCCTCGCGCTCGACGAGGGGCTGCGTCATCTGCTTCTGCGCGCCAACCAGGCGCGCTCGTTCGGTGCTCGGGCGAAGCTGTTCGCCGGCTTCCGCCCGCGGATGCTGCGCCCCCACGTGCCCAGCAACGGCGAGCCGCGCACGGGCCTGAGCATGGGCGAGCACACCGAGCTCATGGTGAAGGAGTGGGGCATCACCCGCGCCGCGCAGGACGAGCTCGCCTATGCGTCTCACCGCAACGCCGCCGCCGCGTGGGAGGCGGGGTTCTTCGACGATCTCGTCGTGCCGTACCGCGGGCTCACCCGCGACAACAACCTGCGCACCGACATCTCCCTCGAGCGGCTCGGCACGCTCTCCCCGGTCTTCGATCGCACGAGCGGACGCGGCACGCTCACGGCCGGCAATTCGACGCCCCTCACCGACGGCGCGTCGGCGGTGCTGCTCGGCACGGAGTCGTGGGGTGCCGAACGGGGCCTTCACCCCCTCGCGTACGTCATCGACGCGGAGACGGCCGCCGTCGACTTCGCCGGCCCCGGCCCGGAAGGCCTGCTGATGGCACCCGCCTACGCGGTGCCGCGCCTGCTCGCGCGCAACGGGCTCACCCTGCAGGACATCGACGTGTACGAGATCCACGAGGCCTTCGCCGGACAGGTGCTGTGCACGCTCGCGGCGTGGGAGGACGCCGACTACTGCCGCACCCGGCTCGGACTCGACGCCCCGCTCGGGCCCATCGACCGCGCGAAGCTCAACATCAAGGGTGGGAGCCTCGCCACGGGGCATCCGTTCGCGGCGACCGGCGGGCCGCGAAGATCCTGCACGAGCGGGGCGGCGGCACGGCACTCATCTCGGTCTGCGCGGCCGGCGGCCTCGGCGTCACCGCGCTGCTGAAGGCGGCGTGACGACGAGCGGATGCCTCACCGCAGCCGCTTCACCATGATGTCGCGGCCGCTCGTGGGCTGAGTCACCGCGAAGCCCTCGGAGCGGTACAACGTGGCGGCGAAGTTGCCGCGCTCGACGCTGAGGCTCAGACGCTGATATCCGGCGGACGCGGCGTGGGCGGCGAGACGCTGGAGCAATGCGCGGCCCACACCGTGCGCCCGCCAGATCGGACGCACCCCGATGATCAGCTCGGGCACACCGGTGGCGACATATCCGAAGCCGGGGTCCGAGCGCGGGAACATGCGATACCAGGCCGCACCGATCGGCTCACCGGTGGGCGAGGTCGCGACGAATCCCGCGTCGCCGGGGCGCATCCAGCCGGCGAGATAGCGGCTGTGCTCGGGCGAGCCGAGCACCTCGTGCCGAGGGCGCGCCGAACCCGGTCGCCAATTGGCCGCTTCCACGACCATGTCGGCGAGAAACGCTCCGTCCGACCTCGTCGCCGGCCGGATCGCGAACGACTCGGGCATGCCTCAGATCGTAGTCCCGCCGATGCCCGCGCCCGATCCGCTCAGGCCTCGATGACCAGCGGCACGATCATCGGGCGACGACGCAGCGACTGGTTGACCCAGCGACCGATCGTGCGCCGCACGACCTGCGACAGTGCGTGCGTGTCGCGCACGCCCGACTGCACAGCCTCGGTGAGAGCAGCCGCGATCTTCGGCTTCACCGCGTCGAAGACCGAGTCGTCCTCGGCGACACCGCGCGCGTGGATGTCAGGCCCGGAGACGATGCGGCCGGTCGCGGCATCCACCACGACGATGACGGAGATGAACCCCTCCTCGCCGAGGATGCGGCGGTCCTTCAGGTCGGCGTCGGTGATCTCGCCCACGCTCGAGCCGTCGACGTAGACGAAGCCCACGTCAAGCTGGCCGACGATGCGCGCTCGGCCGTCCTTCAGGTCGATGACCGTGCCGTTCTCGGCGAGGATCGTGCGCTCCGGCTCGACGCCGGTCTCCTGCGCGAGCTTCGCGTTGGCCATGAGGTGGCGGTACTCGCCGTGCACCGGCAGCACGTTGCGGGGCTTGAGGATGTTGTAGCAGTAGAGCAGCTCGCCCGCGGCGGCATGACCCGACACGTGCACCTTGGCGTTGGCCTTGTGCACGACGTTCGCGCCGAGCTTGGTGAGCCCGTCGATCACCCGGTAGACGGCGTTCTCATTGCCGGGGATGAGGCTCGACGCGAGGATCACGGTGTCGCCCGGTCCGGGTTCGATGGCGTGGTCGAGGTTCGCCATGCGGCTGAGCACCGCCATGGGCTCGCCCTGCGATCCGGTCGACATGAAGACGACCTGGTCGTCGGGAAGGTTCTGCGCCTTCTTGTAGTCGATGAGCACGCCGTCGGGCACCGTCAGGTAGCCCAGGTCCTCGGCGATCGTCATGTTGCGCACCATGCTGCGTCCCAGGAAGGCGAGCCGACGGCCGTGAGCGGCAGCGGCGTCGAGCACCTGCTGCACGCGGTGCACGTGCGACGAGAAGCTCGCGACGATCACGCGGCGCGGGGCCTTGGCGATGACCTGGTCGAGCACGGGGCCGATCGAGCGCTCGAGCGGCGTGAAGCCCGGGACATCCGCGTTCGTGGAGTCCACGAGGAAGAGGTCGACGCCCTCCTCGCCGAGCCGAGCGAACGCCCGCAGGTCGGTGAGGCGGCCGTCGAGCGGCAGCTGGTCCATCTTGAAGTCGCCGGTCGCGAGCACGAGGCCCGCGGGCGTACGGATCGCGACGGCGAGCGCGTCGGGGATGGAATGGTTGACGGCGACGAACTCGAGGTCGAACGGACCGACCTTCTCGCGCTGCCCCTCGGCGACGGTCAGCGAATACGGCTTGATGCGGTGTTCCTTGAGCTTCGCCTCGGTGAGGGCGAGCGTCAGCTGCGAGCCGATGATCGGGATGTCCTGGCGCAGCCGCAGCAGGTAGGGGACGGCGCCGATGTGGTCCTCGTGGCCGTGGGTGAGCACGACCGCCTCGATGTCGGCCAGCCGGTCCCGCAGCGGACCGAGGTCGGGGAGGATCAGGTCGACGCCGGGCTGGTGCTCCTCGGGGAAGAGCACGCCGCAGTCGACCACGAGCAGACGCCCGTCGTACTCGAACACGGTCATGTTGCGGCCGACCTCGCCGAGTCCGCCGAGGGGCGTGACGCGCAGGGTGCCGGAGTCGAGGGCGGGCGGATCGTAGACCTGGGTGGGCATGCAGAGCCTTTCCGGGATGCCGCGCCTCGCGCGCATCCGTCATCTCGCCGCGGGGGCGGCGTCTCGGTATGGCCGCTCGCGCGGCGTTTGTGTCCGCACTCGCGGCGGACGGTGTCAGCGGGTCGTGCCGTGGACCTTCGGCAGCGCACCGCCCGCGGCCGCGTTGCGGTCGGGGCGGAAGTTGGAGAAATCGGCGCCGGGCACGCCGGTCACGAGGGCGAGCTCGTCCTCGATGATCGCGGCCTCCCATTCCTCGGGGCCGACGAGCGGCAGGCGCACGCGGGGGCTGCCGATGCGGCCGAGGCCGTGGAGGATGTACTTCGCGCTCACCGTGCCGGGCACATGCGTCATGACGGCACGCACGAGCGGCTCGAGGCGCTGGTGCTCGGCGGTCGCCGCCGCGAGGTCGCCGCGGTTCACCGCGTCGACGATCGTGCGGTACGGGGTGGCCGTGATGTTCGCGGTGACGCCGATGAGTCCGGTCGCGCCGATCGCGAGGTGCGGCAGCACGTTCGCGTCGTCACCGGAGAAGTAGAGCAGATCGGTCTGGTTGAGCACACGGCTGACCTCGCTGAAGTCGCCCTTGGCGTCTTTGATCGCGAGGATGTTCGGGTGCTTCGCGAGACGCAGGATCGTCTCGTACTTGATGGGCACGCCGGTGCGACCGGGGATGTCGTAGAGGATCACCGGCAGGTCGGTCGCGTCGGCGACCAGCCGGAAGTGCGTGAGGATGCCGGCCTGCGTGGGCTTGTTGTAGTACGGCGTGACGATCATGATGCCGTCGGCGCCGGCCTTCTCGCTGGCCTTGTAGAGCTCGATCGCGTGGGCGGTCTCGTTCGAGCCGCCCCCGGTGATGATCTTCGCCCGACCGGATGCGACATCCTTGCCGACCTCGACGAGCTTGAGCTTCTCGGGGTCGGTGAGGGTCGAGGTCTCCCCCGTCGTGCCGGTGACGACGATGCCGTCGGCTCCCGCGGTGATCACGTCGTCGATGTGCTTCTCGACGGCGGGCCAGTCGACCTCGCCGTCGGCCGTCATCGGGGTGACGAGCGCGACGAGCACCTGTCCGAAGGGATTGCCCGTGTGCGTCATGGTCACAAGGCTATCGGTTCACACGGCCCTGGATTGCGGGAATCAGCGCCCCCGCTGGCCGATGCGGGCGGCGATCGCATCGGGGAGGAGCGCGGTCAGGCGCACCAGGATCTTGTACCGCAGCGACGGGATCGAGACGGACTTGCCACGGGCGACATCCCGCAACGATTCCGAGACGACGAGTGACGCATCGAGCCAGAGACCCGAGGGCACTCCTTCGTTCCCGGGCGCGAGCCCCATGCGCTCGTGGAAGCTCGTGTGCGTGAAGCCCGGGCAGACGGCGGTGACCGTCACGCCCCGAGGCGTGTACTGCACGTTCGCCCAGCGGCTGAACGAAATGAGCCAGCCCTTGCAGGCGCCGTAGGTCGAGCGCGGGAGGAAGCCGGCGACCGAGGCGACGTTGACGATGCGCCCGCGGCCGCGCTCGAGCATCGCGCCGAGGGCCGCGTGGGTCAGCCGCAGCGGCACCTCCACGTGGAGCTTCAGGTGGGAGACCTCGAGCTCGACGTCGTTGCGCTCGAACGCGAGCGGCAGACCGAACCCGGCGTTGTTGATCAGCAGCTCGATCGGACGAGCGCGATCGCGCAGGCGCGCCTCCACCTTCGCGCGCTCGCGACGCTTGAGAAGATCGACGGCCAGCGTCTCGACCTCGACACCGTAGCTGCCGCGCAGTTGGCTGGCGAGCTGCTCGAGCGCATCATGACTGCGGGCGACGAGCACGAGGGAGGCCCCGCGCTGTGCGAGCTGGCGAGCGTACTCGGCCCCGAGGCCCGCGCTCGCGCCGGTGATGAGAGCCGTGCGCGCCATGGCGCCAGCCTACGTGGTGCGCCCGCGCGTCACGAGCGGGCGGCCGGCCGCGGCATCCGTCAGGGGGCGACGCGCCCGTTCGCGGTGAACGCGGCGTGGGTGAGGGGCATGAGCTCGCGCCAGTACGCCTCCATCTGCTCCGCGCACATCTCGATCTCACGCTGCGGGAACGACGGGAACCGAGTGCCCTCGACCTTGGTGCGCAGCGAGAGGAAGTTCATCAGCGAGCGGGCGTTGACCGTCACGTACATCGACGAGTAGATGTTCAGCGGCAGCACGATGCGCGCGACCTCACGGGCGACGCCCGCCTCGAGCATGCGCTGATAGGCCTCGAAGGCGGCGATCGAGGCGGCCCGGGTCGTCTCGGCCACCAGCGCGACCTGCTCGTCGCTGCCGGGGAGGAACTCGTACGCGCCGGGCTTGCCGACCTGCAGCAGGTTGCGCTCGGGGCCGGGCACGTAGAACACCGGACGCAGCTCGCGGTAGCGGCCCGACTCCTCGTTGTAGCTCGCGATGCGGTGGCGCATGAACTCGCGGAACACGAAGATGGGCGCCTGCACGTAGAAGGTGAGCGAGTTGTGCTCGAACGGCGAGCCGTGACGGTCGCGCATCAGGTAGTTGATGAGGCCGCGATCACGGGGCGAGGCCTCCTCCCCGGATGCCGCAGACTCCAGCGTCTGCTCGCCCTGCGTCGACACCCGCGCGGCGAAGAGGACATCGGCGTCCGACGCGCTCGCACGCACGAGCTCGACGGTCACGTCGCTGCGGAACTGGATCTCGGGGCGCGCATCGGCATCGGTCACAGCCGACAGACTAGCGCCGCGGATTGTTACGCCGAGCTGTCACACTCCGTCGATCCGCCCCCACCCTCGGTCGTCGCGGGTACCGTTTCTCAGATGGATCCGATCATCGTCGCCCTCGTGCTCGTCGGCCTGGTGGCCGTGGCGAGCGTGTTCGGCGTGCTGTCGAAGCGGAGCCTCGGCCGATCCACGCGCATCGAGTCCGGGGATGTGGTCAACCCGCAGCGACTCGGGTTCGACGAGCTCGGCGAGCAGGCCACCCTCGTGCAGTTCTCCACCGAGTTCTGCGCACGCTGCCCGGGCGTGCACCGGGCCCTCGGCGAGATCGCCGGCGCCCACCCGGGCGTGCGCCATGTCGACATCGACCTGACGCACCGTCCCGACATCGCGAAGCGCTTCAGCGTGCTGCAGACCCCCACAACCCTCATCCTCGACGGCTCCGGACGCGTGCGCACGCGCTTCACCGGCGCAGCCCCCCGCACCGCCGTCGAGCTGGAGCTCACCCGCCTTCAGAAGGAGAACACCCGTGTCTAACTCCCCCGCCGGGATCGATCCGCGCGGACCGCGGTTCGCGGCATCTATCACGACGGTGCTGCTGATCATCGACGTGTACCTGGCGCTGATCGGCACCGCCACCCAGACCGGCACCACCCTCGCGCAGCGTGTGACCGACCCGGCATTCCTGCTGCTGGTCGTGATCGCGCTGCTGTTCCTGTGGAGCGTCGCCTCGCCGCGCACCGCCCCGTGGGGCGCACTGTTCCGCTCTGTCGTACGCCCGCGGCTGAAGCCCCCCACCGAGCTCGAGGACCCGCGCCCGCCGCGCTTCGCGCAGGGCGTCGGCCTGTTCGTCAGCGTCGTCGGCATCGTGCTGCACCTGATCGGTGTGCCGTGGGCGCTGCCGATCGCCGCGGCGGCCGCCTTCGTCGCCGCATTCCTGAACGCGGTCTTCGGCCTGTGCCTCGGATGCGAGCTCTATCTGCTGCTGCAGCGCGCGGGCCTCATCGGTCGCCGCTCGACCGCGGCGGTCTGATCGACGTCAAGCCCCTCGTGCCCGTCGCCCGCCCCGCTTAGGCTGGCGACGGCGTCGGATCTCGGCGCGCCATCCGATCGAAGGAGCACCGCATGAGCGTCACCAGCGAAGCCAGCACGTCGTGGAAGGGCTCCCTCGCGGAGGGGTCCGGCGAGGTCGCGTTCGAGAGCTCCAACCAGGGACCGTTCGCGGTCAACTGGAAGGCCCGGTCTGAGGGATCGTCGTCGGTGACGACTCCCGAAGAGCTCATCGCCGCGGCACACTCCTCGTGCTTCAGCATGGCGTTCTCCCACGCCCTCACGCAGAACGGCACCCCGCCGGAGAGCATCGAGGCGACGGCATCCGTGACCTTCATCCCAGGCACCGGCATCACCGGCAGCCACCTCAACGTGCACGCGGTCGTGCCGGGCATCAGCGCCGAGGACTTCGACCGTCTCGCGGGCGAGGCGAAGGCCGGATGCCCCGTGTCCCAGGCCCTCTCGGGCATCGAGATCACCCTCGAGGCCACGCTTGCCTGACACCTCCGAACGGGTCGTGCTCGCCGGCGCGTCCGGGCTCATCGGATCGGCTCTCGCCGATGCGCTGCGTGCGGACGGCGTGCCGGTGACACGACTCGTCAGGCGCGAGGCGACCGCAGCCGACGAGGTGTCGTGGGCGCCAGAGACGGGCGGGCTCGATGAGTCCGTGCTGGCCGGG
Organism: Microbacterium sp. SCN 71-21; assembly: GCF_001725695.1. Taxonomy (NCBI): domain Bacteria; kingdom Bacillati; phylum Actinomycetota; class Actinomycetes; order Micrococcales; family Microbacteriaceae; genus Microbacterium; species Microbacterium sp. SCN 71-21. The sequence goes on along the minus strand of NZ_MEGA01000003.1, from coordinate 21,935 downwards.
GCGCGCGCCGTGGTCTCCCTCGGAGGCGCGAGCGTCGGCAGGTTCCCGTGGTCGGCGTCGTACAAGCAGCAGCTGCGGCGGTCGCGCCTGGAACCCACCGAGACCCTGGCGGCCGCCCTCCTGCGTCTGGGAGCCGGCGCGCCCGCGTTCGTCTCCGCATCGGCCGTCGGCTACTACGGCTCGGAGCCGGGACAGGTGCTCACCGAGAGCTCGGCCGCCGGCGACACGTTCCTCGCCCGGCTCTGCGTCGACTGGGAGGCGGCCGCGGAGGCTGCTGCTTCCGTCACCCGGGTCGCGCTGCTGCGCACGGCTCCCGTCGTGCATCGCGACGGCGTGCTGAAGCCCCTGATCCTGCTGACCCGGTTCGGCCTCGGCGGCCCGATCGGCCGCGGCACGCAGTCGTGGCCGTGGATCTCGCTCGAGGACGAGGTGCGGGCGATCCGTGCGGTGATCGACGGCGAGATCTCAGGCCCCGTGAACCTCACGGGCCCGGCACGGGCGACCGCGAACGATCTGGGCTTCGCGCTGGCCCGGCGCATGAACCGGCCGTTCCTGCTACGGGCGCCGGCATGGGGTATGCGCCTCGTGCTCGGCGCCGACGCGACCGATGCGCTGCTCACGAGCGATGCCGACGTGCGCCCGCAGACCCTCCTCGACGCCGGGTTCACGTTCACTCACCCGACCGTCGACGACGCGGTCGCCGCCGCGGTACCGGCCGCCTGACGCCGCCGGCCGGAAACCGCCCCCGACGCGATCCCGGTCAGGTCGAGGGGATGCCGCGGCGTCCCCGCCGCTCGAGGGCGATCGCCCGACGGATCGCGGCGCGCGCCCGGCGCCGGTCGCCGGAGCCGTCGTACGCGAGCCCGAGGCGGTACCACGCCCGCCAGTCCTCGGGGGCCGCCTCGACCTCCTCGCGATAGCGCGGGAAGGCGGCGTCCGCCTCTGCCCGCACGACCCGTCCGCTCGGCAGCGTCGTGAGCTCTTCCTCGGGGAGATCCGCGTCGGATTCGAGGGTGCGTCCGAGCACCGCGGCGCGATGCCCGAACCACAGCTCCCGCCCGAGCGCCCAGACCGCGAGGAGCGGGAAGAAGATGAGGGCGACGCCGAGAGCGATCGCGATGGGCTCGCCGGTCGCGATGAACAGCACTGCCCGCTGCCCGACCAGAACGATGTAGAGAAGCAGTGCGGCGCTCATGATCGCGACGCCGATGCGGGTCGTCATACGTCTGTCGCCCGCGCGACCTGACCGGGCACGCCGTCGGCGATACCGGGGCCTGACGTCGTCGGCGTGGCGCCGGGCAGACGGATGCCGAGGTCGACGAAGCTGTCGAGCCCGATCACGACGCCGCGGGCGTCACGCGCGGCGCGGAGGGCCAGGCGGATGCCGGGAGCGTAGGCCGCGGCCGGGTCGGCCGTGTCGTGCACGATCGTGAGCGTCTCCCCCGGGCCGGACAGCATGACCTCCTGGCGTGCCACGACACCCGGGCGACGCAGCGAGTGCACCGGAACGCCCGCGACCCGCTGACCGCGCGCCCGCTGGTCGACGTGCGGCGCCTGCACCGGCCCCACCTCGGAGCGGGCCGCCGCGACCATCTCGGCCGTGCGCACGGCGGTGCCGCTCGGCGAGTCGACCTTGGTGTCGCGGTGGGCCTCGACGATCTCGATGGACGCGAAGAAGGGCGCCGCGACGGCGGCGAGCGCCGAGCCGACGACGGAGCCGAGCGAGAAGTTGGGGATGAACACGGCGCCGGTGCCCTGTGCGTCGACGAGCGGCCGCACCGCGGCGATGCGCTCGGCCGACCAGCCGCTCGTGCCGACGAGCACGTTGATGCCGCGTTCGATCGCGGCGCGGACGACGTCGATCGAGACGGCGGGGGTCGAGGCATCCACCACCAGGTCGGCGCCGTCGATCGCGGCGATGTCGTCGCGTGAGGAGAGCACCGCGTGCACGGCGAAGTCGGGCTCGGACTCGACGACCTCGAGGATGACGCGACCGAGCTTTCCGGTCCCGCCGACGATGGCGACGCGTGTGGTCATGGGATCAGCCTACGGGCGGCCGGTACGCTCGAGCGCATGGCCAGCGCCCGCGTCGTCTCCCCCGCCGATCCCGATGTGCACGCCCTGCTCGAGGAGTACTTCTCGATGCGCACCGACACCTTCCCCGGCGGCGGCTACAGTACGACGTTCCCCGACCCGGCGGCGTTCGTGCCACCCGCGGGCGTGTTCCTCGCGATCGACGAGGACGGTGTCGCGGTCGGATGCGGCGGCGTGCGCCGCATCGCCGATGGTGAGGCGGGCATCCGGTACGAGGTGAAGAATGTCTTCGTCTCACCGACCGGCCGGGGGCGCGGGTGGGGACGCCTGCTGCTCGATGCCCTCGAGGACGAGGCGCGCCGGCTCGGCGCCACCGAGCTCGTGCTCGACACCCACCACTCTCTGACGGCGGCGGCAGGTCTCTACGACTCGAGCGGATTCGTCACGATCCCGCCCTACAACGACAACCCCAACGCGACGCGCTGGTACGGCAAGCGGCTCTGAGTGGCGAGCGGATGCCGCGGCATCCGCTCAGACCAGGGGCACCTCGGGCAGCCCCGTGCGCAGTTCGAACGGCAGGTGAGCGAGGTCGTTGTGCGACACGAGCACCCATGGACGGCCCGTGCGCTGAGCGAGCACGGTGAGGCCGCAGTTGGCCTGGTTGAGGGTCATCCATCGCCACTCGGGCGCCTCCATGACCTCCCGCACGAACCAGGCGATCACGACGTTGTGCGTGATGATCAGCTCGTGAGAGGCCTGCGGCTTGCGACTCAGGAACATCGCGGTCGCGTCGCCCATCTGCGCGCGCCCCGCATCGATCTCCTCCTCGCTCACCCCGCCGAAGAAGGGCTCGAAGATCGGCGGCATCTCGGGACTCGGACCGCTCGGAATGCAATCGAACAGCAGCGATGACGGTTGCGGGTCGATCGACGGCAGTCGTTCGGCGATCACCCGCGCCGTCTCAGCCGCGCGCAGCAGCGGCGAATGCCACACCGCATCGAACGGAACCCCCGAGAGGCGGTCGGCGATGAGCTCTGCCTGCCGGCGGCCGCGGGGCGAGAGCGGGCCGTCTTCGAGACCGTGCTGAGCGTCCTGATGCTCACCGTGCCGCACGAGGTAGAGGTAGTGCGTCACGTCTCAGCTCTCTTCATCGGGATCCGGGGGCCGCAAGGCCGCCTTCCACCCTAATCGAGCTTTCAGTCGAGGGCGCGGGCGAGTTCGGCGAGGTGCGCGCGCGTCAGGCGCACCCCGACACCCTGCACGAGATCACTCACCTGATCGGCATCCTGCGCGTTCACGATGGGTGCCACGACCGAGCTCTGCGCGAGCAGCCAGGCGATCGCGATCGCCGCGTTCGACACGCCGAGCTCAGCGCCGATGCCGTCCATCGCCCGCAGCACACGGGTGCCGCGCCGGTTGAGGTTGGAGGCGAGCTGCGCGGCGCGCACGCTCAGCACGATGCGCTGGCGCTGCCTCTGCGCACCCGAGAGGAAGCCGTGCTCGAGCGGATGAGACGGGGTCAGCGCGATCTGCTGCGCACCGACGACGAGCCTCATGTCGCCTTCGAACTCGCTGCGCCTCACCAGGTTGTACGGCACGTCGGCCACCGTGAGACGCGGATAGCCCGCGGACGCGTAGATACGCGCCTCGACGAGAGCCTCGGGCCGCAGGCCGTACGCCCCCACCGCGCGCACCTTGCCCGCGCCGACGAGCCAGTCGACCGTGGCGAGCACCTCTTCGAGCGGAGTCGAATCGCGCGTCGCATCGAGGTAGAGCACGTCGATCACATCGATGCGCAGACGGGTGAGCGTCGCCTCGACGCCCCGCACGAGTGCCACCGGCCCGAGACCCGGGTGGTCTTCGTGCGCGCCCACTCTCGCGGTCACGACCACGCTCTCGCGCAGGCCCCGGGACTCGATCCAGCTGCCGACGATGTGCTCGCTGCGTCCGGCGCCGTAGCTGTCGGAGGTGTGCACCGCATTTCCGCCGAGCTCGACGTAGCGATCGAGCGCCTGGTGAGCGGTCGGCAGGTCGGTTGTCCACCCGAAGTCGCCGCCGCCGAGGATCAGCGGGAAGACGGAGAACCCTGATTCCCCGAGCGGAATACGAAGCCCGGCCCCCACGGCCGGACCCTGCACGGGGATCGGCGCCGACGGGTGCGGCGTCTCGGGCGCACGCGAGCGACCGAGGAGTCGGTCGTCCCAGGCCATGCGCAGCCCCCTTCTCGCGCCGGCGACGCGGTCGCCCCCCGCGCGTGATTCGAGGCTAGGGCACACCGGAGTACCCGAGGCGCTCCCACGCGTCCGAGGAGTGAACGCGCCATAACGCTTTGATCACGCCTCTTCCGGCCTGAAACGGCGACTGCCCGCCCGGAGAATCCGGGCGGGCAGTCGTCAGGGACGGTGATCAGTCCTCGACGGGAGCCTCTTCGGCATCCGCCGCGGCCTGGTCGTCGAGCACCGGCTCGAGCGACAGCTTGCCGCGGTCATCCACCTTCGTGATGCGCACGAGCAGCTTCTGACCGACCGAGAGGACGTCCTCGACGTTCTCGACACGCTTCCCACCGGCGAGCTTGCGCACCTCGCTGACGTGCAGCAGGCCGTCCTTGCCGGGAAGGAGCGAGATGAACGCACCGAAGGTCGCGATCTTCACGACCGTGCCCAGGAACTGCTCGCCGACCTCCGGGTTGTGAGGGTTGGCGATCGCGTTGACCTGCGCACGCGCGGCCTCGGCCGACGCGCCGTCGACAGCACCGATGTAGACGGTGCCGTCCTCCTCGATGGAGATGTCGGCGCCGGTCTCGTCCTGGATCGCGTTGATCGTCTTGCCCTTGGGGCCGATGAGCTCGCCGATCTTGTCGACCGGGATCTGCACGCTGATCACGCGCGGAGCGGTCGGCGCCATCTCATCCGGACCGTCGATCGCAGCCGTCAGCACCTCGAGGATGCGCAGACGCGCGTCCTTCGCCTGGGTGAGGGCGCCCGCGAGGACCTCCGACGGGATGCCGTCGAGCTTCGTGTCGAGCTGGATCGCCGTGACGAACTCACTCGTGCCCGCGACCTTGAAGTCCATGTCGCCGAGCGCGTCCTCCGCGCCCAGGATGTCGGTCAGCGCCGCGTAGCGGGTGTGACCGTCGACCTCGTCGGAGACGAGACCCATCGCGATGCCCGCGACCGGAGCGCGCAGCGGCACACCGGCGTTCAGCAGCGACAGGGTCGAGGCGCACACGGAGCCCATCGACGTCGAGCCGTTCGATCCGAGGGCCTCGGAGACCTGACGGATCGCGTACGGGAACTCCTCGCGGGTCGGCAGCACCGGCACGAGCGCGCGCTCGGCGAGGAAGCCGTGCCCGATCTCGCGACGCTTCGGGCTGCCCACGCGGCCGGTCTCACCGGTCGAGTAGGGCGGGAAGTTGTAGTGGTGCATGTAGCGCTTGCTCGTCGTGGGCGACAGCGAGTCGATCTGCTGCTCCATCTTGAGCATGTTCAGCGTCGTGACACCCAGGATCTGAGTCTCACCGCGCTGGAAGATCGCGGAGCCGTGCACACGCGGGATGACCTCGACCTCGGCGTCCAGCGGACGGATGTCGGCGAGGCCGCGACCGTCGATGCGCACACCCTCGGAGAGGATGCGGCCGCGCACGATCTTCTTCGTGACCGACTTATAGGCGGCACCCACCTCGGCGAGGGCCGCGACCGGGAGCTCGCCCGCCTCGACGGCGGCGGCGACATCCGCCTTCACACGGTCCTTGATCGCGTCGTCGGCGTTCTGGCGCTCGATCTTGTCGGCGATCTGGTAGACGCCCTTGAGCTCGTCGTAGGAGCGGGCCGCGACGAAGTCGTAGACCTCGGGCGAGTAGGGCAGGAACACCGGGTAGGGCTGGATCTCCTTCGCGGCCGTGTTCGCCAGGGCGGTCTGGGCCGCGACGAGCTCGGTGATGAAGGGCTTGGCGGCCTCGAGGCCCTGCGCGACGATCTCCTCGCTGGGCTTGGTGGCGCCGGCCTTGATGAGGTTCCAGCTGTGCTCGGTGGCCTCGGCCTCGACCATCATGATCGCGACGTCGCCGTCGGGAAGCACACGGCCGGCGACGACGAGGTCGAAGACGGCGTCTTCGAGGAGCTTGGCGGTCGGGAACGCGACCCACTGGTCGGCGTGCTCGCCGTGACCCGGGATGAGCGCGAGGCGGACACCGGCGATCGGGCCCGAGAACGGCAGGCCGGAGATCTGGGTGGAGGCCGACGCGGCGTTGATCGCGAGGGCGTCGTAGAACTCACCCGGGGCGATCGAGAGCACGGTGATGACGATCTGCACCTCGTTGCGCAGGCCGTCGACGAACGACGGGCGCAGCGGGCGGTCGATGAGACGGCAGACGAGGATCGCCTCGGTCGAGGGGCGGCCCTCGCGGCGGAAGAACGAGCCGGGGATCTTGCCGGCGGCGTACGAGCGCTCCTCGACGTCGACGGTCAGCGGGAAGAAGTCGAAGCCTTCACGCGGCTGCTTGCTGGCGCTGGTGGCCGACAGCAGCATCGTCTCCTCGTCGAGGTAGGCGGCGACCGAACCCTGCGCCTGCTGGGCGAGGCGTCCGGTCTCGAAGCGGATGGTGCGGGTGCCGAAGCGGCCGTTGTCGAGGACGGCTTCGGTCGCGGTGATTTCAGGACCTTCCAAGAGGTCTCTCCTTCTTTGTTTATCCTCGCGGGCGCGTGTCGCCGGCGAGGGCATGCGAAGGAGCAGGAACAGGCAGTTATGAGCGCGGGCAGTGTGATGCCTAACGCCTGCGCTGGCCACCAGTAGAAGATCACCCGCCGCCGGGGCCGCAGCATCCGGATCGAGGAACCCACCACAGGGGACCAGCTTCCTGCCGGCCTGCTCCTGTGCTCGCGTGTGCGAGCAGGTGTTCAGTTGTGAGGATGCCGCAGAGGCATCCGCGCCGATCTTACCAGTCCGGCCCGTCTGAGCGGGGGTGCGGATAGGGACACCCGCACCCCCGCTGCCGTTCAGCGCACGCCCGCGGGGATGCGCTCGGGCGCAGGCTCGGCCACCGGGGTGGCACCTGCCGGGCCGTGGTCGTCGCCGACGCCGCCCGAGAACGGCAGCTCGCCGCGCAGCACTCGGCGCATCCGGTCGGCGTCGATCTGCTTGGTCCAGGTGCCGATGAGCACCGTCGCGACGGCGTTGCCGGTGAAGTTCGTGACCGCCCGCCCCTCGGACATGAACCGGTCGATGCCGACGATGACGCCGACGCCGCCGACGAGGTCCGGGCGGAACGCCTGAAGTCCGCCCGCGAGGGTTGCGAGACCGGCGCCGGTGACGCCCGCCGCACCCTTGGACGCGATGATCATGAACACCAGCAGGCTGATCTGCTCACCGATCGACATCGGCGTGCCCATGCCCGTCGCGATGAACAGCGACGCCATCGTGAGGTAGATCGCCGTGCCGTCCAGATTGAACGAGTACCCGGTCGGCACCGTGATGCCGACGACCGGCTTAGAGACGCCGAGGTGCTCCATCTTGGCGATCAGCCGCGGCAGCGCCGACTCGCTCGAGGAGGTGCCGACGATCAACAGGTACTCGCTGCCGAGGTAGCGGATCAGCGAGAACACGTTGACGCGGGCGACGACGGCGAGCAGGGAGCCGAGCACGACCGCGATGAACAGGAAGCACGTGACGTAGAACGCCACGAGCACCACGCCGAGGCTCAGGATCGCCTGCACGCCGGTCTTGCCGACCACCGCCGCGATGGCACCGAACGCGCCCACCGGGGCGAGCCACAGGATCATTCCCAGCACCCGGAACACGAGCGCCTGCAGGTTCTTTACGAAGTCCATGATGGGCTTGCCCCGCTCCCCCATGCCCTGCAGCGCGAAGCCGACGAGCAGCGCGAGGAACAGCACCTGCAGGACGCTGCCGCCGGTGAACGCCGAGAAGAAGGTGGTCGGGATGATGCCGAGGATGAAGTCCTGCGTGCTCGTGCCCTCGGTGCTCGGCGCCGCATAGGTCGCGCCCTTGATGTTCAGGCCCTCGCCCGGGTGGATGAGGTTGCCGACGACGAGGCCGATCGCGAGTGCGAACGTCGACATCGCGAGGAAGTAGACGAGGGCGAGACCGCCGATCTTGCCGACCGTCGCGGCCTTCGCGATCGAGCCGACCCCGACCACGATCGTGCAGAAGATGATCGGCGCGATCATCATCTTGATGAGGCTCACGAAGCCGGTGCCGATCGGCTCGAGCGCCCGGGCGAACCCGGGGGCGGCGAGCCCGAGGATCGCGCCCAGCACGACGGCGGCGATGACCGCTACGTAGAGCCAGGTGTGCTTGTCGAGGCGCCGCAGCCGCGGAGGCGGAGCGGGGAGGGCGATGCCGGTGGTGCGGGGAATGCGAGCCATGAGGGCCTCCAGGGTCGAAACGTCGTCGTCTCACCCACGCGAGCCGCGCGGGGTGTGCCCAGCGTCGGCCGGGGGGCGCGGCATCCGGAACTTATGGTCGTAGTGAACGCGCCCCCACCCGGCGCTGATCGGGGAGGATCGGACCGTGGCGATTCGACGACGAGCGCGCAGCGCGGCATCCGTGGTGTTCGTCGCGCTCGTGATCGCGGTCATCGTGGTCACCGCCGCTCTCGCGGCGGTGCTGCTGTGGACGACGCAGCAGTCGGTGACCGCCGAGTCGGAGCGCGTCACCCGCACCCTGGCACTCGCGCTGGCCGACACGCCCGCGGTGCAGAACGCGCTCGCCGACGACACCCGCACGGCCGCGACGGCGGTGCTGCAGCCGGTCGCCGCACGGGTCATGACGGATGCCCGCATCGACTTCATCACGATCATGGAGCCCGACGGCACCCGCGTCACCCATCGCGACGTGTCGGTGATCGGCGAGACCTACATCGGCACGATCCCGCAGCCGCCGGCGACCTTCACCGAGGAGTACACCGGCACGCTCGGCCCGTCGCTGCGCACCATCACGCCCGTGTACGACGACGGACGGCTGGTGGGGTGGGTGTCGGTCGGGGTCACGACCGGCAGCATCGGCGCACTCTTCCTCGAGCGGCTCCCCGTCGTCGCGATCGCCGCGATCGTGGCCGTCGCCGCCGGCTTCGCCGTCGCGCTCGTCGTGCGCCGGGTGACTCGACGCGTGACCGGCGACCTGTCGGCCCGGGGCGTGCGCGAGACCCTCTCCTCGTACGAGTCGATGCGCACGCTCGGCGAGGCCCTGCGTGCGCAGACCCACGAGCACGGCAACCGCATGCACACCGCCGCCTCCCTGGTGGAGCTCGGCCGCATCGACGAGGCGATCGCGCTCCTGACCGAGGCGTCGCGGCAGTCGCAGGCGCTCGTCGACGTCGCCGCAGGCACGTCCGGCGACCCGGCGGTGGGAGCGCTGCTGCTGGGCAAGGCGTCCCAGGCGGCGGAGCGGGGCATCCGCTGGGAGACCCACATCGATGCGGAGGCTCCCGGCGGCCTCCTGCCGCCGATGGAGATGGTGTCGCTGGTCGGCAACCTCGTCGACAATGCGCTGGATGCCGCGGCTGCGGGCCCCACACCCCGATGGGTGTCGACGCGGCTGAGCCCCGACGTATCGGGTACGGGTCTCATCATCGAGGTCGCCGACAGCGGGGCCGGGGTGCCGGCGGAACTGCGCGAGCGCATCTTCCAGCGCGGGTTCTCGACGAAGGCCGCGAGCGCGGGCGGACGCGGGGTCGGCCTGGCGCTTGTCGGCGCCCTCGTGCGCGACGCGGGCGGCACGGTCGAGATCGGCACGACGCCGAGCCGGTTCACCGTGACGCTGCCGGGCGGAGGCGCCGCGTGATCGGCGTGATGATCGTCGACGACGAGGCGCTCACCCTCGAGCTGCACCGGTCGTACGTCGAACGACTGCCCGGTTTCGAGGTCGTCGCCGAGTGCACGTCAGCGCGCGCAGCCCACCGAGCGCTGGTCGAGCAGCCGCCGCCGGGCGGAATCGACCTGGTCCTGCTGGACGTCACCATGCCCGACGGCACCGGCGTGGACGTGCTGCGCCAGGCTCGCGCCGCCGGCGTCGACGTGGACGTCGTTGCGGTCACGAGCGTGCGCGACGCCGAGGTCGTGCGGCAGATGGTCGCTCTCGGTGCGGTGCAGTACCTGGTGAAGCCGTTCACCTTCGCGGCGTTCCGCGAACGGGTCGAGCCGTTCCGGGACTATCGCGAGCGGGTCGCGTCGGCGACGGGCGCGGCCACCCAGAGCGAGATCGACGGCGTGCTCGGCGCGTCGCGGCCGCGGGTCGCGGCATCCCTTCCGAAGGGGCTCGCCGAGACCTCGCTGCGGCGGGTCATCGATGCGGTGCGCGAACACGGGCCGCTCTCGGCCGCCGAGGCCGGCGAACTGCTCGGGATGTCGCGGGTGTCGGCGCGCCGCTACCTCGAGCACCTGGCCGGGGAAGGGCGCATCGAGCGCGCCGCCCGGTACGGCAGCCCGGGTCGTCCCGAGTCGGAGTACCGCTGGGTGCGGTGAGGCGCACGAGGTGGCGGGGTCCCGTCGAGCCGGTTAGCGTCGGTCACATGGTGGGATCGATCGGGCACATCGCTCACCGCGCCGGCGCGGTCGCGGTGGCCGCGGTGCTCGGGCTCGTGGTGGGAATCTCCGCACCGACCGCGGCCGACGGCGCGGAGAACGATCCCACGTGGGCGCAGGTGCAGGCGGCCAAGTCATCGGTGGCCGCGACGCAGGCCGAGATCGCCACGATCCAGCAGATCCTCGCGAGCGCGCAGCAGGAGGCGGCGGCGACCTCGACCGCGGCGATGACCGCCACGGCAGCCGCCGACGCGGCCGCCGCCGAGCTCGCGACTGCGACCGCGCGCGCCGACGACCTGGCGGCGCAGAGCGCGACAGCGGATGCCGCGGCCCGCCGCGCCACCACTGCGGCCGCGACACTCGCAGCCACCCTCTACCGCACGCAGACCGACGGCCCGGTGCTCGCGCGGCTGCTCACGAGCGCCGACCCGACCGACCTGCTCTCCCGACTCTCTCTGCTCGATCGCCTCGGCGCGACCTGGCAGGTCGTGCTCGGCGAGGCGACCCGCACGGCCGGCCTTGCATCGACGCTGCGCACGCAGGCGGATGCCGCGCAGGCAGCTCGCGCGCAGGCGGCCGATGCGGCGACGGCCACCGCGCAGGCCGCGCAGGCCGCGGCGGCGGCGGATGCGGCATCCGTCAGCCGCACCCTCGCACGGCAGGCGACGCTCATCGCCCAGCTCGCCTCGCTGAAGAACACGTCGGCCGCACTCGAGCAGCAGTACCTGCTCGCGCAGCAGGTCGCGGCGCAACCGCCGCAGACGGCACCGAGCGGCGGGTCTGGGTCGGGGTCGAGCGGGGCGGGGTCCGGGTCGGGCGGGTCAGGGTCAACCGGCGGGGCGGGATCAGGCGGGTCGGGTTCCGGGTCGTCCGGCGGCACCGACTACGGTGTCGTCGTCGATCCGGCCGGCGCGCAGGCCTACGCCCGGGGCGCGATAGGGGCGTACGGCTGGGGATCCGACCAGTTCTCGTGCCTCGTGTCGCTGTGGAATCGCGAATCGGGCTGGCGGGCGAACGCCCTGAACCCCTCGAGCGGGGCGTATGGCATCCCGCAGGCGCTGCCGGGCTCGAAGATGGCCACCGCCGGAGCCGACTGGCGCACCAACGGCAACACGCAGATCAATTGGGGCCTCGCCTACATCAGCGCGCGCTACGGCTCCCCCTGCGGTGCGTGGGCGCACTCGCAGGCGACCGGCTGGTACTGAGCCTCAGACGCGGCCTCGCACGCCGTCACCGCCGACCGGAAGGTCGACGTAGTCGTCGTGCTTGGCCGACAACCCGTCCCCCGCGGTGCGCCCATGCAGGCGGCGCCAGATCCACGGCAGCGCGTGCCGGCGCAGCCAGCCGTGCGGATCCGGGGCGTCGTCGTCGGCGTGAAGGGCGGCATCGAGCCCGCCGAGCGCCTCGGCATCGGGCACCCCCAGCGCTTCCGCCGCCCGGTACGCGAGGAAGCGGTGGCCGCGGGAGCGCATGTGCACCTTGTCGTCGGCCCACATGTCGAGGTCGCCGAGCGCCGGATGCGCCTCGGTGTCGAGCAGCATCGACCCGGTGTCGCGAGCGATGCGCCGCAGCTCCGAGGCGTAGACGGCGAACCGTCGCGCGAACAGCCGCGCCGCGCGGCGCCGCGGAAGGAAGGGAGTGACCAGCAGCACGTCGACGCCGGCGTCCCGCAGGCGACGCACCTGCGCCTCGAGGCGGGCGGCGAGCGCGAGCGGGTCGGCGCCGTGCCCGACGAGGTCGTTGGCCCCCATGAGGATCGACACGAGGTCCGGGCGCAGGCCGAGAGCTCGGGTGACCTGATCGGTCTCGAGGTCGCGCACGCGGCGGCTGCGCACCGCGAGGTTTGCGAACCGGAACGGCGCGGCGCCCGCCGATCCGTGCGCGAGCAGCATCGCGAGCCGGTCGGCCCAGCCCCGGTACATTCCGGCCGGCATACGGGAGGTGTCGCACAGGCCCTCGGTGATCGAGTCGCCGAGGGCGACGTAGCGGTGCCACGCGATCGGATGCGGCGCGGGGGCCGTGCGTGCGACGGTCTCCGGGCGGATCGCGGCGCGCACGAAGAGCGCGTCATCGATGCGTCGCATGTCCCGAGCCTCGTCGTAGTGCTGCACGAGCCGGCCGACGAGCGCGCTCCATGTGCGCTCCCTCACGCCTTCGCGCGCCGCCCGGGAGAACGCGCGGCGTTTTGCGTCGTCGCCGACGAGATCCTCGACCCGGGCGCGCAGGTCGCCCAGGTCTCCCGGCCGATAGAGCCAGCCGTCGAGGCTCGAGTGCACGAGGTCCACCGGGCCGCCGCGCCCGGTCGCGACGACCGGCACCCCGCTCGCGAGCGCCTCCTGGATGGTCTGACCGAAGGTCTCACTCTCCCCCGGGTGGACGAAGACGTCGAAGCTCGCGACCGCGCGGGCGAGATCGTCGCCACCCAGGTGGCCGAGGAACATCGCGCGCGGCAGCTCGCGTTCGAGCTGCGCCCGCGAGGGCCCGTCGCCGACGATGACGAGCCGGGTGCCGGGGATGTCGGCGACGGCCCGCAGGTCCTCCACCTGCTTCTCGGGCGCGAGACGCCCGACGTAGCCGATGAGCTGCTCGCCGGGGGCCGTGCGCGCGCGCCACAGATCGCTGCGCCGCTCGGGCGCGAATCGCTCGGCGTCGACGCCGCGCCCCCACATCCGCACCCGGTCGACGCCCAGCTCGTTCAGCTGTGCGATCGAGGCGGTCGAGGGCGCGAGAGTCGAGGTCGCGCGACGGTGCAGGCGTGTGACGTGGCCTTCGACGAGGGCGGTCGCCTTCGGCAGGCCGTATTTCCGGGCGTAGGCGACGACGTCGGTCTGGTAGATCGCGACCGACGGCAGGTGCAGACCGTCGGCGGCGACGAGCGCCTGCCAGCCCAGCACGAAGGGCGATGCGAGGTGAACGACGTCCGGCTGGAAGTCGCGGAGGATCCCGGCGATGCGGGCGGCCCGCGCGAACACGAGACGCACCTGCGGATAGGAGGGCATCGGCACCGATCGCAGCAGCTCGGTGCGGGCGGCATCGACGGCGCCGATCGTGTCGGGCGCCTTCGGGGCGATGACGAGGGTCTCGTGCCCGGCCTCGCCCAGGTGCCGCAGCACGTGGAGCACAGAGCCGGTGACCCCGTTCATGTGGGGGAGGAAGGATTCAGCGACCAGCGCGACTCTCACGACACCAGGGTGGGGTGCCTACGACACGCGGATGCCCCGAATCGGCCGCGATCGCCGAGTGTTCACCCAGGTTCCCACCGCCGGTCACCGAGGGTTCCCCGACGTGTCGACTCCCGCCTGGGATCGTGGGCATCCGATGGTCGACGACTGGCTGACCGGGCTCGCCGAGAGCCCGTGGGCGCTCCCCCTGCTGGCCGCGCTCGTGTTCGGCGACGCCTTCCTGGTGGTCCTCCCCGGGGAGACCGCGGTGACGGCGTTCGGCGCGCTGGCGGTGGCCACGGGGCATCCGTTCATCGTCGCGGTGATCCTGGTCGCGGCTGTCGCCGCATTCGCCGGCGACACGTGCTGCTACCTGATCGGGCGCACGGTCGGGCTAGAGCGATGGCGATGGATGCAGCGGCCGAAGATCCGCGCGGCGTTCGATTGGGCGCGGGCCCGACTGCACCGACGCGCGGGGGCCGTGGTGTTCACCGCCCGGTTCATCCCGTTCGCCCGCCTCGCCGTGAATCTCGTCGCCGGGGCGTCCCACGTGCCCGCCGCTCGCTATCTCGGCGTGACGGGAACGGCCGCCCTCGGCTGGGCGGCCTATCAGGCGCTCATCGGGGCGGCCGCAGCGGTGCTGCTGCCGGGCGGCCCGATCGTCGCCGTGCTCGTCTCGATCGTGGTCGCGCTGGCGATCGGGTTCGTCGTCGATGCTGCGCTCGCGCGGCGCGGGGTCGTGCCGACCGCGCCCGCAGACACGCCACCGGCCGACCCACTAGGGTGAGCGCCATGCCTCGCCAATACGTCGACGTCGTCGAGCACATCGACGCCCCCGCCGAAGCCGTCTTCGACCGCATCAACGAGCTCGGCCGTTTCAACGACTGGAACCCGTTCCCCACGATGGACCCGACCACCGTGACCAGCAACGAGGGCCCCACGAGCGGAGTCGGCTCGGTGTTCCTCTACGAGGGAAAGCGCCTCGGCAAGGGACGCATGGAGATTACCGGCACCGAGCGTCCGTCGCGACTCAACGTCGCGATGACCTTCTGGACGCCCAAGCCCTCGACCTCCGACGTGGTGTTCTCCATCACTCCGGCGGCCGCCGGAGGTGTCGATGTGCACTGGATCGTGTCGGGTGAGGTGAACGTGCGCACCTGGATCATGGGAAAGCTGTTCCTCGACAAGATGCTCGCGAACACGTTCCTCACCGGCCTCGGCACGCTCAAGACGCTCGTCGAGTCAGAGATCGCCTGACCCGCGGGGGTCACTCCCCCGCGAGGCCCCCGAGCAGGTGGCCGAACGAGCGGCCCTCGCCGAGGTACGACGACGGGTCGAACGGGTCGGATGCCGCCTTCTCGGCGTGCAGTGCGATGGCCTCCGCCAGTTCGGCGGCGCCCTTCTCGATGCGCGACGCGAGCGGCGCGACCTGGTCGCCCGCGCCACCCCAGTCGGACGACGCCGCGAACACCCCCGTCGACACCGGCTGGGCGTGCAGGTAGGCGAACACGGGCCGGATCGCGTAGTCGATCGCGAGCGAGTGCCGTGCGGTGCCCGCGTTCGCGCCGATGAGCACCGGGGTGCCGGTGAGGGCGTCGGGGTCGAGCACGTCGATGAACGACTTGAACAGTCCCGAGTAGCTCGTCGAGAAGATCGGGGTGACGACGATGAGCGCGTCCGCCGAGACCACGGTGTTGATCATCGTCTCGAGCGGCGCCGGCGCGAAGCCGGTCAGCAGGTTGTTCGTGATGTCGTGGGCGTAGTCGCGCAGTTCGAACGTGTCGACGGATGCCTCGATCCCCCGCTCCGACAGCTGGCGCACTGTCGCGGCGGCGAGGCGGTCGGCGAGCATGCGCGTCGACGACGGGTTCGACAATCCCGCGGTGACGACCGCGATGCGGCGGGCGGTCATCTCAGGCCCCCGTCCGGGTCGCGGCGGCGCCGAAGGCGGCGCCGGCGCGCTCCTTGGTGTCCTCATAGGGCGAACCGTGGGTGAGGTTGTCGCCGCGGTTCGCGCGCGGACGCGCCTCGCGCGGAGCGGCGCCGTCGTAGGCCGCGGCGACGAGCGACGCGTGGGTCGGGGCATCCGGGACGGTCTCGGGACGGTTGGTCTGGAACTCCTTGCGCAGCACGGGAACCACCTCGGAGCCCAGCAGGTCGAGCTGCTCGAGCACGGTCTTCAGCGGCAGGCCGGCGTGGTCGATGAGGAACAGCTGTCGCTGGTAGTCGCCGAACAGGTCGCGCATGCCGGCGTAGCGGTCGATGACCTGCTGCGGCGACCCGACCGTGAGGGGGGTCATCTCGGTGAAGTCCTCCATCGACGGGCCGTGGCCGTAGACGGGGGCGTTGTCGAAGTACGGGCGGAACTCGCTCACGGCGTCCTGTGACTTCGGGCGCATGAACACCTGACCGCCGAGTCCGACGATCGCCTGCTCGGCGGTGCCGTGGCCGTAGTGGGCGAAGCGCTCGCGGTACAGCGTGATGAGCCGCTGGAAGTGCGAGGCGGGCCAGAAGATGTTGTTTGCGAAGAACCCGTCGCCGTAATAGGCGGCCTGCTCGGCGACCTCGGGGGTGCGGATCGAGCCGTGCCAGACGAACGGCGCGACGCCGTCGAGCGGACGCGGGGTCGAGGTGAAGCCCTGCAGGGGGCTGCGGAACTTCCCCTCCCAGTCGACGACGTCCTCGCGCCACAGCTTGTGCAGCAGCGCGTAGTTCTCGATCGCGAGCGGCAGGCCCTGGCGGATGTCCTTGCCGAACCAGGGGTAGACCGGGCCGGTGTTGCCGCGCCCGAGCATGAGGTCGACGCGGCCGCCGGAGACGTGCTGCAGCATCGCGTAGTCCTCGGCGATCTTCACCGGGTCGTTCGTGGTGATGAGCGTCGTCGCGGTGGAGAGGATGAGCCGCTCGGTCTGGGCGGCGATGTAGGCGAGGGTCGTGGTGGGCGAGGACGACCAGAACGGCGGGTTGTGGTGCTCGCCGAGCGCGAAGACGTCGAGCCCGACCTCTTCCGCGTGCTTCGCGATCGTGAGGGTCGCGCGGATGCGCTCGGCCTCGCTCGGGGTCGTGCCCGTGGTCGGATCCTGCGTGATGTCGCTCACGGTGAAGATGCCGAACTGCACGGCGGGGGTGGGTGCGCTGTTCTCGCTCATGGTGTCCCGCTTTCGTCTACGTACTCACGATTGTATGCACGTGAATGTAATTTGTGAAACACCTCGCGTCCACGGTTATTCCCGCGGGGTCTGATCGGTCTCGCCGTACAGGCCCAGCAGATCGCGCACCAGCTGATGCGGCGTCGTCTCGCACGGGCTGTGCCCGGTGTCGTAGACCGCGATGGATGCCCCGATCCGCGCCGCGTACTCCCGATACTGCGCTTCCGGCCACAGGTCGTGACGGCCTGTCGCCACGAGCTTCGGCAACGGCAGGGCGGCGACAGCCTCCGCGACATCCGGCATCCGCTTCATGAGCCCCACGATGTCGTCGACGCTCGCCCGACGCGTCTGCGCGAAGCGCTCTCGCACGAAGGCGATGCGCTCCGGCGGCACCCGGTTGAGGTTGTTGCGGATGCCCCACAGCATGAGCGACGCACCCGCGTGCGGCGAGGTCGCCCCCGAGAACCGTCCGATGCGCTTCACCCCGCGGAACACCTGGCCGACGTCGGGCGGCGAGGTGAGCAGCGCGAGCGACGCGAACAGCTCGGGCTGCGCGACCAGCAGCACCTGTGCCACAAGACCCCCGAAACTGTAGCCCAGCACATGCGCGGGCGCGCGTCCGGCATCGAGCACAGCCCGCAGGTCGGCGTAGAACAGGTCGTAGTCGTAATGCGCGCGCGGCGGGTCGAGGTTCTCCGGACCCGCGCCACCCGACTCGAACTGGCCGGCGAGATCGTACGACTCCACGCGATAGCCCGCCGCGAGCAGCGACGGGATCATCAGCAGGAAGTCCTCCTTCGAGCCTGTCGCCCCGGGCACGAGGAGCACCCGCGGGGCATCCTCAGCGCCGGCGACGATGCGTGCAAGGCGACCGCTCGGCGCATCGAGGTCGGCGCGCACCACACCCGGCGGGAGGGCGGCCCAGTCGACGGCGCCGATCGCGGCATCCAGCTCTGCGGCGTCGCCGAGTGTCGTCATGCGGCCCCTCCCCTTCGGAGCGAAGGCTATCGCCCGGCCTGCGCGCCCCCGCGCAAGCGCTCCGGTCACGGGGTGCAACAAACGAGCTGTGCGGCCTGTTCCGACATAGCCTCGACGCATGACCGATCTCTCGCTTCCCGTGCTCGACTTCTCTCTGCTGCGCCAGGGCGAGGCTGAGGCCGCTGAATTCCGCGCGCAACTTCGGGCCGCGACGCACGACGTCGGATTCTTCTACCTCACCGGCACGGGCATCGCTCCCGCCGAGGAAGCGCGGCTGCTGCGGGTCGCCAAGGAGCTCTTCGCCCTGCCCGAGGCCGAGAAGCTGGCGATCGAGAACCTCAACTCGCCGCAGTTCCGCGGCTACACCCGCGTCGGGGGCGAGCGCACGCAGGGGAAGGTCGACTGGCGCGAACAGATCGATATCGGGCCCGAGCGCGAACCGATCACGGATGCCGACGCGCCCGACTATGCGCGACTGATCGGACCGAACCTGTGGCCCGAGAACCTGCCCGAGCTCAAGGAGGTCGTGCTCGACTGGCACGAGCGCCTCAGCGACGTGGCGCGGACGCTGCTGCGGGCATGGGCACTGGCCCTCGGCGCAGAGGAGTCGTACTTCGACCAGCACTTCGGTGAGCCCTCCACCTTGATCAAGATCGTGCGGTACCCCGGCAAGGAGGACCCGACGCCTCAGCAGGGAGTCGGCGCCCACAAGGACTCCGGCGTGCTGACGTTGCTGTGGGTCGAGCCCGGCAAGGGCGGGCTGCAGGTCGAGCGCGACGGCGCATGGGTGGACGCCCCGCCGGTCGAGGGCGCGTTCGTGGTCAACATCGGCGAATTGCTCGAATATGCGACGCAGGGCTACCTGAAGGCGACCAACCACCGTGTGATCTCGCCCCGGTACCCCGACGAGCGCATCTCGGTTCCGTTCTTCTTCAACCCGACCCTCGACGCTCAGCTGCCGATCATCGACCTGCCGGCGGAGCTCGCCGCCCAGGCGCGAGGCGTAACCGACGACCCCACGAACCCCATCTTCGCGACCTACGGCGAGAACGCCCTCAAGTCGCGCCTTCGCGCACATCCGGACGTGGCCGAACGCTGGCACGCCGACCTCGTCGCCGCACGCGCCGCACGAGTCTGACACCTGACGACGATCGGCCCGCCCCTTCCGGGGGCGGGCCGATCGTCGTCACACCCGCCGTGCGCTGCGAGCGACGAAGGGCGAGGCGCGGGGAACGAGCAGAGGCCCGCCCCACACCGTGGGACGGGCCTCAGAAGACGATGTACGCCGGGTGACTCAGCGGCGAAGGCCGAGACGCTCGATCAGCGAGCGATAACGCGCGATGTCGATGTCCTGGAGGTAGCCGAGCAGACGACGGCGCTGACCGACGAGCAGGAACAGACCACGACGCGAGTGGTGGTCGTGCTTGTGCTCCTTGAGGTGCTCGGTGAGGTCCTTGATGCGCTGCGTCAGCAGAGCGACCTGCACCTCGGGGGATCCGGTGTCACCGGGGTGCGTCGCGTACTCTTCGATGATCGCCTTCTTGACGTCCTGTTCCAGTGCCATAGAGCGATCCCCTTTCTCCTCGTTGCGCGGTGCCCGTCACCGAATGTGCGAGCTCTCTTTCTCCGCGGCCGATCGAACGGCAACCGGAACAGCTTACCAGCGCCGGGCGGCCACCGCGACCGCGGCAGCGGGCCGCGACATCCGGCACGACTAGGCTCGACGCGTGCGTTCGTCTTCATCCCCCTCGACCCGATCGTGAACGCCCGCCGCAGCGCATTCATCGACATCCGCCCTCTCACCACGGTGCCCGCCTTCGCGCGGCTCTGGGTGGGAGCGACCCTGTCGGGCCTCGGCGGCCAGCTGACGATCGTCGCCGTCATGCTGCAGGTCTACGACTTCACCGGCGACACCTTCGCGGTGTCGATGATCGCGGTGGCCGGGCTCATCCCGATGGTGCTCGCCGGCCTCTACGGCGGCATGCTCGCCGACGCGTTCGACCGGCGCGCAGTCGCCCTCATCGCGGCATCCGTCACGTTCGTGTCGACAGCCCTCATCGCCGCACTCGCGTGGACGCAGGTCGAGAGTCTCTGGTCGCTGTACCTCCTGAGTGTCGTGAACTCCGCCGCCAACTCGATCGTCATGACCACACGGTCGGCCATCACGCCGCGCCTGCTGCCCCGCGACCTCCTCCCGGCGGCCGCCGCACTGCAGGGCGTGACCGTCGGCATCATGGTGATGGCAGGTCCCGCGCTCGCGGGCGTGCTGGTGGCGACCGTCGGGTACGCCTGGACGTACTCGGTCGACGTGCTGCTCATGTCGTCGCTGTTCCTCGGCCTGTGGACCCTGCCGCGCCTGCGCCCCGAGGGCACGATCGCGCGACCCGGCCTCGAGTCGTTGCGCGACGGGCTCGGATTCCTCCGGAAGGCCGGGAACATCCGGCTGCAGTACATCCTCGACATCACCGCGATGACGTTCGGACAGCCGACCGCCCTCTTCCCCGCCGTGGGCGCCGTGCTGCTCGGAGGTGGCGCGATCACGACGGGCGTGCTCACCGCCGCCGTCGCGCTCGGCGCCCTGCTGTCGAGCCTGCTGTCGGGACCGATCGCACGCTATCGGCACCACGGCCTCGGGATCGAGCGGTCGATCATCGTCTACGGCGCAAGCATCCTCGCCTTCGGCGCGGTGCTCGCCGCCGCGGCCCTCGGCGCGTTCGCGCCTGAGACGGTCGGCCCGAACACCCCGAACGTCGTGCTGATCGCCGCGGGCGCCGCGGTGCTCGCCGTCTCCGGAGCCGCCGACAACGTCAGCGCGATCTACCGTTCCACCATGATGCAGTCGGCCGTGCCCGACGCGATGCGCGGACGCCTGCAGGGCATCTTCACCGTCGTGGTGGCCGGCGGACCCCGTATCGGTGCCCTCTACGCCGGCACGCTCGCGACCTTCACCGCACTGTGGTTCCCGCCGCTGCTCGGCGGATTCCTCATCATCGGGATCGTCGCCGTGCTCGTGCGCCTGTCGCCCGGCTTCCGCGCGTACGACGCCGCGCACCCCGTGCCCTGATCGACGCGATCCCGCCGTTCTCCGGCGGATATCCGACGTCGCAGTGGCACGGGATGTGCAGCGTCCGCACCCCCGCGTAGTGTGCCGGGGGTGGCCACCACCGCTCCCCCCACCCGGGCCCCCACCCGCGCCGCGTCGACGACCGTGCAGTTCGTCCTCACCGGCATCGTCTGGGGCGCCAGCTTCCTGTTCATGAAGGTCGGACTCACCGGCCTGTCGCCGGTGCAGATCGTGTGGAGCCGTCTCGTACTCGGTGCACTCGCCCTCGCCGCCATCGTGCTGTGGCGCCGAGAGCGGCTGCCGGCATTCGGACGCGTGTGGGGGCACATGCTCATGCTCGCTGTGACCTTCTGCGTCGCCCCCTACCTGCTGTTCGCGTGGGCCGAGCAGCACGTCAGCAGCGGGCTCGGCAGCATCTACAACGCGACGACGCCGATCATGACCGCGATCATGGCGGGGCTCCTGTTCCGCGTAGAGCGTCTCAAGCCCGTGCAGCTGGTCGGCATCGGGGTCGGCATCCTCGGCGTGGTCGTCATCATCGGCCCCTGGCAGGGGCTCGACCTCGGCCATGACATCGTCGCGCAGCTCGCACTGCTCGGTGCGACCGCCTGCTACGGATTCAGCCTCGCGTACATGCGCCGCTTCGTCGCGAACACCGGCATGTCCGCGCTCGTGTTCTCGCTGCTCAACATCGGGCTCGGAGCGGTCATCATGCTGCTCCTCACCCCGGTCGTCGCGCTCACCCCGATCACCCTCGACGTGGGGGTCGTCGGCAGCATGCTGCTGCTCGGGTTCCTCGGCACGGGCGTCGCCTACGTCTGGAACCAGAACACCGTGCGCGCCTGGGGCCCGACCCGCTCATCGACCGTCACCTACATCACGCCCGTCGTCGGCGTCGTGCTCGGCGTCATCGTGCTCGGCGAGGGCGTCTCGTGGCAGGAGCCCGTCGGGGCACTCATCGTCTTCCTCGGCATCCTGCTCGCCCAGAACCGGCTGCGCCTGCGGCGTT